>JBBKXO010000141.1:0-8347 GCA_037969525.1 Burkholderiales bacterium
GTCATTGCGGGCGAACCGATGCGCACACCGCTGGTCACCGTCGGCGTACGGGTGTCGTTCGGCACCGAATTCTTGTTGACCGTAATGTTCGCGCTGCCCAGCGCCTTTTCCGCTTCCAGCCCTGTGACCGGTTTCTCGCGCAGGTCGAGCAGGAACATGTGGCAGTCGGTACGGCCCGACACGATGCGGTAGCTGCGCTCGTGCATGACTTTTGCCATGACGCGCGCATTGTCGAGTACCTGCTGCTGGTAATGGCGGAAATCTTTGGACATTGCCTCTTTCAGCGCCACCGCCTTGGCCGCGATCACGTGCATCAACGGGCCACCCTGCGAGCCGGGAAACACGGCGGAATTCAGCACTTTCTCGTGCTGCGCATCAGCCAGAATCAAACCGCCACGCGGACCGCGCAGCGTCTTGTGCGTGGTCGTGGTCACAAAATCGGCGATGCCCACCGGGCTCGGATACAGCCCCGCAGCCACCAGCCCTGCGTAATGCGCCATGTCGGCCATCAACAGCGCGTCCACGCTGTCGGCAATCTCGCGGAAGCGTTTCCAGTCGATGACCCGTGAATAGGCTGACGCACCGGCGACAATCAACTTGGGTTTGCGCACCTTGGCCAGTTCGGCGACTTCTTCGTAATCGATTTCCTGAGTGGTGGCATCGAGCCCGTACGACACCGCGTCGTAATACTTGCCGCTGATGTTGACCTTGGAGCCGTGCGTCAGGTGGCCGCCGTCGGAGAGCCGCATGCCGAGTATGGTATCGCCGGGATGCAGGGTTGCCAGGAACACCGCCGCATTGGCCTGGGCGCCGGAATGCGGCTGGACGTTGGCATAACCCGCCTTGAACAATTCCTTGGCGCGATCAATCGCCAGCTGCTCGGCAATATCGACATACTCGCAGCCGCCGTAATAACGCTTGCCGGGATAGCCTTCGGCGTACTTGTTGGTCAGCACCGAACCCTGCGCCTCCAATACCGCCGGACTGGCATAGTTCTCTGACGCGATCAATTCGATGTGGTCTTCCTGGCGCTGTCCTTCCTGCTGCAGCACGCGAAAGATTTCGGGATCGGTGATTTCCAGCTTTTGGGAAAAATTAGTCATGAGTAGTATGGAATCAGGTAGGGACGGTTACGGACCAAGTGCCGGATTTTATCATGCGAAACGCCGGGTTCCCCGTATGATGTGACCCTGACGCAGAGATCATTCGGGACCATGAAAACACTGCTGGCGCTGTCACACGTCATCGACACGCTGAACGAACTCACCGGCCGCGGGGCCCGGTGGCTGATCCTCGCCTGCATACTCATCAGCGCCGGCAACGCCGTGGCCCGCTACGGCCTGAACCTGAGTTCCAACGGCTTCCTCGAAATCCAGTGGTACCTGTACTCGCTGGTATTTCTCGGCGCCGCGGGCTACACCCTGAAACACAACGCCCATGTGCGCATAGACCTCATCGCCGGGCGCCTGTCACCGCGGGCACAGGCGTGGATCGACATCTGCGGCCATGTCTTCATGCTGCTGCCGGTATGCGCAATCATGCTGTGGTTCGGCTGGACGGCATTTCTGGAGTCGTACCGGATCAGTGAAGTCTCCGCCGACGCCGGCGGCCTGCTGCGCTGGCCTATCAAGCTTGCCGTGCCCGTGGCCTTCGGGCTGCTGATGCTCCAGGGTCTGTCCGAAACCATCAAGAAGTTTGCACAGCTGCGATGAACAGCACACCACTGCACGGGCACGCATGGCTCCCGACCTGATGGCACCGCTGATGTTCGTGGGACTGGCCGCGTTCATGCTGCTCGGTTACCCGGTTGCATTCGCACTGGCTGCCAACGGCCTGCTGTTCGCCTTCATCGGATTTGAACTCGGCCTGCTGCAACCCGAATTGCTGCAGGCACTGCCGCAACGCCTGTTCGGGATCATGGCCAATCCGTTGCTGCTGGCCATTCCTTTTTTCACATTCATGGGTCTGGTTCTCGAGCGCAGCGGCATGGCCGAAGACCTGCTCGACACCGTGGGCCAGCTGTTCGGCCCGGTGCGCGGCGGCGTCGCCTACGCGGTGATTTTCGTCGGCGCCCTGCTGGCGGCCACCACCGGCGTGATTGCCGCTTCGGTGATTGCGATGGGGCTCATTTCGCTGCCGGTGATGCTGCGCTACAAGTATTCGCCGCGACTGGCCAGCGGCGTCATCTGCGCCTCCGGCACTCTGGCGCAGATCATCCCGCCCTCGATCGTGCTGATCGTGCTTGCTGACGTACTGGGCACTTCCGTCGGCGACATGTACGCCGGCGCCGTGTTGCCGGGCCTGGTGCTGGTCACGCTGCTGGTCGGCTACGTGTTCATCACCTCCATGCTTAATCCGGCCGCGGCACCGGCACTGCCGGCATCTGCACGCACGAGGCGCGGCGCGCAGCTCTATCGCCATGCATTGCTGGTCATGGTGCCGCCGCTGGCGCTGATGTTCCTGGTACTCGGCTCCATATTCATGGGCATCGCCACGCCGTCCGAGGGCGGCGCGATGGGCGCGGTCGGCGCGTTGGTGCTCGCCGCAATCAAACGCCGCCTCAACATGCAGGTATTGCGCGAAGCGCTAGATGCCACCACCAAACTGTCGAGTTTCGTAATGTTCATCCTCATCGGCTCGACCGTGTTCGCACTGGTGTTCCGCGCTGTTGACGGCGACCTGTGGGTGGAGCGGCTGTTCACCCTGGTGCCCGGCGGCGTCGTCGGCTTTCTGGTCGTCGTGCACCTGATGATATTCGTGCTCGGGTTTTTCATCGACTTTTTCGAGATCGCCTTCATCGTGCTGCCCCTGCTGGCGCCCATCGCAATCAAGCTCGGCATCGCGCCGGTGTGGTTCGCGATCATGATCGGCATGAACCTGCAGACCTCGTTCCTGACACCGCCCTTCGGTTTCTCGCTGTTTTACCTGCGCAGCGTGGCACCACCGCAGATCAGGACCAGCGACATCTACCGTGGCGTGATGCCGTTCGTCATCGTGCAGTTGCTCGCACTGCTACTGGTGGTGTTCTATCCGCAACTGGTCACTACGCTGACCAGCACCACGCCGGCACAGGACAGCAACCGCATTGAAATCAACAACCCTGCCGGAGGTGCGGCAGCCGAAATCGAGCGCATGCTGCGCGACGGACGCTGAACTGCGGACGCGCTCGCGCGTCGGCTACAATCAAGGCCTTCCCGCAACGACTTCAGGCGACATCCATGAAAATCACGGCTGTAACCACTTTTGTCATCAGCGTTCCCATGCTCGTCGCCGGGGATGCCCCGATGATCGGCGGACGACCCCGCACCTCGATAGAAACGCTGCTGGTGCGCGTCGATACCGATGCCGGTGTCTGCGGCTGGGGTGAAGCCTTCGGCCATCGCGTGTGGCCCGTCACCCGCACCGCGATCGACCGCTTGCTGACACCGCTGTGCATCGGCCGCGATCCGACCGCCATCGCCGCGCTGATGAACGATCTGGCGCACGCCGTGCATGGCGCCGGGCGCAATGGCCCGGCGATGTACGCGATGTCCGCCATCGATATTGCGCTGTGGGACATTGCCGGCAAACTCGCCAAGCTGCCACTCTACCGGCTGCTCGGCGGCAGCCCGCGCCGGGACCTGCCCGCCTATGCCAGCCTGCTCCGTTACGGCAAGACCGCCGCGCTGGAGCCGCGCATCGCCGAAGCGCTGGATCGCGGCTATAAACTGATCAAAATCCATGAAATCGATCCCGCCATCATCCGCGCTGCGCGTTACGCCGCCGGCAATGAGGTGCCGCTGATGGTGGATTGCAGCACACCATGGTCCGTCAACCAGGCCGTGGCCATGTGCCGCGAGCTGTACGAACTCAATCTCGAATGGCTGGAGGAACCGGTATGGCCGCCGGAAGACCATGCCGGGCTGGCCCGCGTGCGCGCCGAGGGCGGCATTCCTGTTGCCGCCGGTGAGAATGTCGGCAGCGTCAACGAGTTCCAGCGGCTGTTCGAACGCCAGGCACTCGATGTCGCACAGCCCAGCGTTACCAAGGTTGGCGGCATCACCGAAATGATGAAGGTGTTTGCGTTGGGCGAAGCGCATGGCGTGCGCGTGGTGCCGCATGCCGCCTACTTCGGCCCAGGACTGCTGGCCACCATCCACGCCTGCGCCGCACAGGCGAACGAAGTCTGGGTCGAGCGCTTCTACTGTGATTTTGCCGAGACCCCGATGGGCGATGCGATCAATCCGGTCGGCGGCCGTATTGCGATTCCGCAGGGTCACGGCCTTGGCGTAGATCCCGATCCGCAGTTGCTGAAAAAATTCGCCATAGAGGTTTAAGCCGGACGTACTTACCGGCAGTCGCAATTTAAGCAGGACGCGCAGAGCCTGACGCATCCAAAGCTGCAGGCGGCAGCGCATTGCACGGATGGAAGGTAACCCCCCATGCCCATACTTGAACAAGCCGCAATATTTCTGCTGATTGCCGTCGTGCTGGTACCGCTATTCCAGCGCTTCAAGCTCGGCGCCGTGCTCGGCTATCTCGCCGCGGGCATGCTCGCCGGGCCGTGGGGCTTCGGTGTGGTTGCAGATGCCGAGTCCACGCTGCATTTCGCCGAGTTCGGCGTGGTGCTGCTGCTGTTCCTGATCGGACTCGAACTCGAACCTGCCCGCCTGTGGGCACTGCGCCAGCCGGTGTTCGGCCTCGGCGGCGCGCAGGTGGTGCTGACCACGGCCGCGCTGACCACGGCCGGACTGGCACTGGGCTGGACATGGCAGACGGCGCTCATTGCCGGCGCTGCCTGCGCAATGTCATCCACCGCGCTGGTGCTGGCGGCGCTGGCCGAACGCCGTCAACTCAACATGCGCCACGGGCGAGATGCCTTTGCCGTGCTGCTGTTTCAGGACATGGCAGTGATCCCGCTGCTTGCACTGCTGCCGCTGCTGGGTGACGAAGCCCGCGACGGTGCGCACTGGATGGCGGCACTGAAAGGACTGACTGCCATCGCCGTGGTCATCGGCGGCAGCCGCCTGCTGATGCGGCCCGCCCTCAAGTTCATCGCCACTCACGGCAGCCGCGACAGTTTTACCGCGGCCGCGCTGCTACTGGTCATCGGTGCCGCAATCATCATGCAGAAGATCGGCCTGTCGATGGCGCTGGGTGCGTTCCTCGCTGGCGTGCTGCTCGCCGACTCCGAATTCCGCCACGAACTTGAAGCCGAGATTGAACCCTTCAAGGGCTTATTGCTCGGACTGTTTTTCATGGCGGTGGGCATGGGCGCCGACCTCGGCCGGCTGGTTACAGAACCACTGACCGTATTCGGCCTCGCCATCGGCCTGATGGCCATCAAGTTCATCGTGATGTATGCCGTCGCGCGTGTGCGCGGAGCGCCCAATGACACAGCGCAGCGCGTCGCGGTCGCGCTATCCGAAGGCGGCGAATTTGCATTTGTGCTGCTGACCGCAGCCACTGCACTGGGTGTCATGGGCATCGATATTGCGCAACTGATGATCCTCGTGGTGACGGTATCGATGGTGCTGGCGCCGGGCCTGTTCGCGCTGCATGAGTATCTGCTGCAACGCTGGCTGGACCGCACGGCGGCGCCCGCCTACGACACCATCGACGGGCCGGGCAACCCGGTGATCATCGCCGGTTACGGCCGCTACGGCCAGATCGTCTCGCGAGTGTTGCGTATGTGCGGAGTCCAATTCACTGCGCTGGAAGCGAACTACCAGCAGGTTGATTTCGTGCGCCGCTTCGGCAACAAGGTGTATTTCGGCGACGCTTCGCGCCTGGAACTGCTCGAAGCCGCAAAAACCGGCGACGCCAAACTGTTCGTGCTCGCCATCGACGACGTCGAAGCTTCGGTGCGCACCGCACGCATGGTGCGCAAACATTTCCCCAACCTGCAGATCCTCGCCCGCGCGCGCAATCGCGTGCATTATTTCCGGCTGCTCGACCTCGGCGTCAAAGCCATCTACCGTGAGACTTTTCCCTCCAGTCTGGAGGTTGCGCATCAGGCGCTGCTACGTATCGGCTTTGGTGTCACCCTCGCCCAGCGCGCAGTGTCGCTGTTCAAGCAACATGACGAAGACCAGCTCGCCGCACAGTACGCCGTGCATCACGACGAAGCATTGCTGATCCAGACGGCACGCGATGCGGCCCAGCAACTGCAGGAGCTGTTCGAAGCCGACACCACAGGTCCGCTCGAGAAACTGACCCGGCACGGTCCAGAAAAACCAGCGTGACACGCTGCCATTACCTGTCAGTAATATACAAAAACTACTTTATAATCAATTACTTATATTAATTCCTAAGATACAGGCAAAAAAACAGCCGGGAGCACGCTCCCGGCCGCATCGTATCGGCAGTAATCTCTGCCGCTGTGCTTATTTGGTGTTCGCCGCGAAACAGTAGAACATCCCCGCCCCGCCCGAAGCGCGCAGGTTGTCCTGACTGCAGCCGCGCGAAGGGTGCGAGGCATTCCACGAACGCGAAGGCTCGTCATCCTTCAGGCCCCAACGGTCGTGATGGCCGACCATTGCCGAACCTTCACCACTCTTGGTCCAATTGCCGCAAGTGGTGTCCTTGTCGGTGACCGCCGCGTGACCATCCGGCATCGATCCAGTCAAAATGTCGTGCATGTTCGGCGAGTCTGCGCGGCCATTGACCTTGGTGCCCTTCTCGGTCAGCGCAGTCATGCGGTTGATGCTGTTCAGAGCGTGCAGTTCATCAACATTGCGTGCCACCAGCCGGCCTTCGGCCGTGTACCACGGGCCTTTGCCGATGCGGTCGCGGGCGTGGATCAGTTTGCCGCCGCCGGCGGTGTTGGTACTCAGATAGGCACGCCACTGTTTCTTGCCGGCGCCCGCAGCCGTGGCAAGTTCCTGACAATGACGGTCGGCACCGGCGAGTCCGCCCAGATCCGCGCCCTTGCCCAGGCCTGCGCTGGTGACAAAGAAAGACATGTCCGGTGAATTTTTCTGCATCTGCTCAGCCGCGCCCGCGGGCAACGCCAGCAGCACTATGGATACGGCAATACCGACTCTGGTCATGCTCATGATTCCTCCGGTGAAAACAGGTATGAATGGGGGTAAAAGGGGTAAATAGCTGTGCTTGCCGGTCAACGCGTACCCAGTATAAACGCGTCTGCGGCGCAGAATATTCCACTCCCGCCACATAATATAGACGCCCGGTGGCCGCAGCGGCATGCGGCCTTATTCCAGCAGGAGGTTGGGCCGTCCGAGTTGCAGCAGCACGCCGAGTTCGTCGGCAAAGGTCCAGCTGCTCACGATCTCGCCTGCATCATCAAAATTGAGGATTGAGACCGCATTCACACCCATGCGCGCGCCGGTCGGTGCAATGCCGCAGAACGGTGCACTGTGCGTGCCGTGGACATTGAAGCGCACCCACACCTGATTGCCCTCGGCGATCAATACATCCAGCCCGTAATAACGATCCGGAAACGCCGTATCCAGCCCGAGATCGATGCCCTGCGCCTTGCAATAGTCGCGGGTGCGTACAAAACCAAAACGCAGCAGGCGATGATCCGCGGCCAGCCCCACCTTCCCCTTGGTGGTCAGCCGCGTACGCGCCGCGGCCAGTCGGTTGCGGTCCAGCGTCGAGTTGACCGGTTGCCGTTCCAGTTTTCTGACGAAGGTCGGGCCATCGTCAGTCCGCGGAATCGCCGGTGTGATGATCCTGCCGTCGCTGCGCACCGGCATTTTGACGCCCAGTTGTTGCAGCAAGGCCGCTTCGTCCATCATGTACCAGCCTTCGATCATCTGCCCGTCAACGATGCGCAGCATCGCCACTTCATAGACATCGATTTTTTTGCCGGTCGGCGGTATGCCGAAGAAATTGCCGGTATGCGTGCCGGTCACCCGGAACAGCAGCCCCACCCGGTCGCCGTCGGCAATGACCTGCTCCATGACATCAACACGGTCGGGAAACGCCGCGCGCAGATACAGCGCCGGATGCGGCCAGCCCTGGTCGCGGGCGTTGCCCGCAAGATGCAGATTGCCGCCGCGCACGCGGTCATAAAAAGGCGCGAGCACCTCCTTTTCGACCTGCGGCATCTCCGGCTTGCCCTGCGTCTGCTTGAAGCGCAGCGCGACGGCGACATTGCGGGCGAGTTCATCGGTGCGGTCGGGGTTGGCGTGTTTCATTTTTGCATTGTTCCTGGTTTCACATGAACTATCAGATGGATTAATTCATGGCGAGTGAAATGGCAAACATAATGCCCGAATCCACTCCATGCCACTCAAGCCGATTGTTTACTCGCGCTGAGCTTTGCCAGCACCCCACCCCCCACCATGATCGCCGCCAGCAACCAGAACGCCGCCGCCAGCCCCAGCGCAGCGCCGATGGC
>JBBKXO010000142.1:0-8364 GCA_037969525.1 Burkholderiales bacterium
ACTTCAATGGGGACAGCAGTGAACCCGCCAACTAAATCCAGATTAACATGGGTCGTCGCCTCCTGCACAGACACCTATAATGGGTCCAGCGCATACCACTGACACCTTATGGCAAATCGCCTTTCCAAAATCGTGACACGCACCGGTGATGACGGCACCACCGGACTATCAACCGGTGACCGCATCGCGAAGGACCGGACGCGCGTTGCCGCACTCGGCGATGTCGACGAACTGAACAGCGCCATCGGTCTGTTGCTGGCCGAGCCGCTGCCCGCGGACGCACAGTCCGCGCTGCTCGGCATCCAGCATGATCTGTTCGATCTTGGGGGCGAACTGAGTCTCCCCGGACATGCATTGATCACCACTGACCACCTGGAACGCCTGGAACTGCTGATCACTACGTACAATTCCAGCCTGTCGCCACTGAAGGAATTTGTGCTGCCTGGCGGCTCGCGCCCGGCTGCGCTCGCCCACATGGCACGCACCATCTGTCGCCGTGCGGAACGCACCCTGGTTGCGCTGGCGCACGAAGAAACCCTGCCGCCGCTGCCCGTACAGTACCTGAACCGCCTGTCCGATCTCATGTTTGTGCTGGCCCGCTGGCTCAATCATCACGACGGCGCCGGCGACGTACTCTGGCAGCAGGATCGCAACCGCAGCTGAACCGGCATTCCCCCGCCCGAGCTTCTTATCGGCGCCCGGCCCGCACGGCGTCCAGATGCGCACACATCAACTGCGCGCCGTCGAGCAGCCGCGGCGTCGGGCGCTGTATGAGATCCGGGGGAATCTGGTACGCGGGCACCGCTCCCAGCGGCGGCGGCAGGGCTGCCCAGCGCTCGGCAAACTGCGACGCCGTTTCCGCCGAACCACCGCCCAGCGCGACCTCGGGCCGTGCCGCCAGCAAAGCTTCGCGCGACACCTCCGGCGTCAGTGATGGCAAAGCACCGAAGACGTTTACACCACCACACAGTCCGATGATCTCGCTAATGATGTGGTCATTGCTCACGGTCATCAGCGGTCTCGGCCAAATCTCGTAGAACACGCGTACCAGCGGCAACGAATTGCGCCGTGCGCGCAATGTCTTGAGCCGGGCACTGAAAGACGATCGCATGGCGGCACTGGCCGTTTGCGTTCCCGCCAGTATCGCGATGGCTTCCACGCTGCGGGCAATATGCTCCAATCGCGCGGCACCGGATACGAATACCGGCATCCCGATGCGCTCGAGTCTCGCAACGATTTCCGGCGGTGTACCGCCCTGCCACGCCAGCACCAGATCCGGCTTGAATACCAGCATGCCTTCGATGTCGAACTGTGCCGCATCGCTGATCACGGGCAACTGCCGGGCCTGCGGCGGATAATCGCTGAAGCGTGCGACCCCAGCAAGATACCCGCCTGCGCCTGCTGCAAAGACAAGTTCAGTGAGATGCGGTGCCAGGGTAATAATGCGTCTTGCTGGTTGTTCCAGCCGGATCACCGCGCCACGATCGTCGGTAATGGTTATCGCCTGAGACTGCGCACCGACCGTGCCCAGGGAAAAAACCAGCCACAGACCCACGCTGCCGGAAACCCGCCACCTGCAACTCACAGTGCCGCCTGCAGCAATGGTAACAAGGTGGTCAACAGCGCGATGGCCTCAGTCAAAGGGGTTCCTGGGTGAGCGGATGCGGACGAATTGGAATCGACGTATATCTCGGCACTGTGCAGTCGGGAGATCGCGTCAGCAATGCAGACACCGGCCAGCACCGGTGGCCCCGCACCGGCCTAACTACCGGTTGTCGTCCATGACCCGCAACAGCCGGGCGCTGGTCTGGCGCAACCGCATCGACAGCATGGTCACCATTTTCACCAGGATTTTCGAGCCGAGACCTGGATGGTCGAGAATGATCTTCGCCATATTGTCGCGAGTCAGCACTGCAAAAATGGTGGGCTGGGATGCCATGCAGGTGGCGAACCGGGGCTCACCATCAATCATCGACATCTCACCCAGCGTCATGCCGGGGCCGGCGCTGGTCATGTGCTGTTGCTCGGCGCGGCGGCTTTTTTTCAGAATGTCGACTTCACCCTCGACAATCAGCATCATGAAATCGCCCGGGTCACCTTCGCGAATGATCAGTTCGCCGGGCTGGGCGCTATAGACATCCATGTAACCGGCAAGGTTTGAAATGTCCTCCTGCGAGAACTCGGCAAAAAACTGTGACTTGCCGACCAGACCAAATATTTCGCCGGCAATCACCGTCCCGGCCCCCACACGCTCCAGCTTGGCGAGATTGTTTTGGTCGGTTACCGCGCTGAGTTCGTCATCGGCCATGGTTTTTATTGGGATATGCTGGGTTGGCGCAGACACCAGTGTAGCGGCAACCTGCCTCCTCCGCTAATCGGCGGTCACCGCCTTGAGCCGGCGTTTGCGCACTGCGTCGGCCAGGTTCTCCAGCACACCCCGGCTTTCTTCCCAGCCGATACAACCGTCGGTGATGCTGACGCCGTAGGTAAGCGGTTTACCGGGCACCAGGTCCTGCCGCCCTGCCTTGAGGTGGCTCTCGACCATGACGCCCAAAATGCGATCATCGCCACCGGCAATCTGGCGGGAAACATCCTGTCCCACCTCCACCTGTTTTTCGGGTTTCTTGCTGCTGTTGCTGTGGCTGAAATCGATCATGATGCGCGCGGGTATGCCGGCATCCGCCAGGCCCCGACCCGCCGCATCCACGCTGGCAGCATCATAGTTGGGCACCTTGCCGCCGCGCAGGATCAAATGGCAATCCTCGTTGCCGGTGGTCGAGACTATGGCGGAATGGCCGCCCTTGGTCACTGACAGAAAGTGGTGCGGCGCCTGCGCTGCACGTATCGCGTCTATGGCGATCTTGATGTTGCCGTCGGTGCCGTTCTTGAAACCGACCGGGCAGGACAGCCCCGATGCCAGCTCGCGGTGAATCTGGGATTCCGTAGTGCGCGCACCGATCGCCCCCCACGACACCAGGTCAGCGATGTACTGCGGCGTGATCATGTCAAGAAATTCGCAGCCGACCGGCATGCCGCTATTGTTGAGGTCGAGCAGCAGTTCACGGGCAAGACGCAGGCCTTCATTGATACGGAAACTGCCGTCCAGGTTGGGGTCGTTGATCAGCCCTTTCCAGCCCACGGTGGTGCGCGGCTTCTCGAAATAGACCCGCATCACCACCAGCAGGTCGGCGGCAAGACGTTTCTTGGTTTCGAGCAGCTTGGCGGCATATTCCTTGGCCGCCTTGACATCATGCACCGAACACGGACCCATGATCACCAGCAGGCGGTCGTCGGCACCGTGCAGGATGCGGTGTATGTCCTGGCGCGCTTCGTAGGTCGTATTGGCGGCGCTTTCGCTCAGGGCGAGTTCGCGCAGCAGATGTGCCGGGGGGGCAAGTTCCTTGATTTCCGTGATCCGCAGATCGTCAGTCTGGTGCAGCATTTCCGTCCTATCTTTCCATATAATCAATGAATTATAAACGATAGCCAGACTATACCGTGCCGCCAACGGTCAACCCGTCGATGCGCAGCGTGGGCTGGCCCACGCCCACCGGCACGCTCTGGCCTTCCTTGCCGCAGGTGCCGACACCCGGATCTAGACACATGTCATTGCCGATCATACTGACCCGGGTCAACGCATCCGGGCCGTTACCGATCAGCGTTGCGCCCCTCACCGGATAAGTCAGTTTGCCATTTTCGATCATGTAGGCCTCGGACGCCGAGAACACAAATTTTCCGCTGGTTATATCCACCTGTCCGCCGCCAAAATTAACTGCGTAAAGCCCGCGGCCCACCGAGGCGATGATTTCTGCGGGATCCTTGCCGCCGTTGAGCATGTAGGTATTGGTCATCCGCGGCATCGGCACATGCGCATAGGATTCGCGCCGTCCATTGCCGGTGGGCGCAACACCCATCAGCCGTGCATTCAGCGAATCCTGGATGTAGCCACGCAACACACCGTCCTCTATCAACACATTGCACTGCGTCGCATTGCCTTCGTCGTCCACGTTGAGTGAGCCGCGTCGCTGCGAAATTGTTCCGTCATCAACCACGGTGACTCCTGGTGCAGCCACGCGTTCGCCGATGCGTCCGCTGAATGCCGAGGTGCCCTTGCGATTGAAATCTCCCTCCAGTCCGTGGCCAATCGCTTCGTGCAGCAGTATGCCGGGCCACCCCGGTCCCAGCACCACAGTCATGGTCCCCGCAGGGGCGGGACGCGCGTCGAGATTGGTTAGCGCCTGATGCACAGCCTTTTGCGCGTAATCGTTGAGCACTTCATCACTGAAATAGCCGTAATCAAAGCGTCCGCCGCCGCCGGCACTGCCCTGCTCGCGCCGGCCGTCGGCCTCGACAATGACCTGCAACGACAGCCGCACCAGCGGACGGATATCGGCCGCCTGCATGCCGTCGTTGCGCGCCACCAGGATGACCTCGTATTCACCTGCCAGCGATGCCATCACCTGTGTCACGCGCGTATCAATGCCCCGCGCAATGCGCTCCAGTCGTTCGAGCAGATCCACCTTGGCGGGCGCGCCGAGGCTGGCCAGCGGATCCTGCGGCGCGTACAGCGCGCGCAATTCACCCTGGCGCGCCACCGCAGTACGGCCGCCGCTGCCCTGACGGGCAATCGCGCGCGTGGCCTGCGCCGCTGATTGCAGCGCGTTGAATGTGATGTCGTCAGAATAGGCAAAAGCC
Organism: Burkholderiales bacterium; assembly: GCA_037969525.1. GTDB lineage: Bacteria > Pseudomonadota > Gammaproteobacteria > Burkholderiales > SG8-41. Next base: position 4,696 of record JBBKXO010000142.1, read on the forward strand.
GTTTTCTCGCCGCTGATGGCGCGCACACCCACGCCCTGGTCAATGTTGAAACTACCTGATTTGACGATGCCTTCCTCCAGGCTCCACGACTCGCTGCGCGAATACTGGAAATACAAATCGGCGTAATCAACCCGGTGCGCCATGATCTGCCCGAAAACCGCTTGCAGTCGGCCTTCATCGAGCGCATGGGGTGCCAGCAGCACGGCACTGGCAGTTTCAAAAATGTTCGCGGATTTCATTAAATTCTCAATAAAAACAATTGGTTATATTAACATATCGGGCTTATACATGACAGGTGTGGCCAGACCACTCCGGGCTTAATCATCACCGTTCCAAAGTGCGATGCTGCAACGCCGGCAGACTCTGCCGCAGACGTTGTATATGGGTACGATTCATGCCTGCAACAACCACACCCGAGCCGCGCGGCAGGCGGTCCAGGACTACACCCCAGGGATCAACGATCATCGAGTCGCCATGGGTCTCCCGACCATTGACATGATAACCGCCCTGCGCCGGTGCCAGCACATAAGCCAGATTTTCAATGGCACGCGCGCGGATCAGCGTTTCCCAGTGCGCCTTGCCGGTGGTTTCGGTAAACGCCGAAGGCACCAGGATCAGATCAACATCACCCATTGCCCGGTAGAGTTCGGGAAAGCGCAGGTCATAGCAGATCGACAGACCGATGCGCGCAAACGGCGTATCGACCACCACCACCTGCCGGCCATGCTCGATGGTGCGTTCTTCCGAATAATGCTCGTCTCCCATCTCGAAGCCGAACAGATGAATCTTGTCATATCGCGCAACACACTTGCCCTGGTCGTCGTAGACCAGACTGGTATTGAGAACCTTGCTGCTGACCGATGCCACCAGAGGCACTGATCCGCCGACGATCCAGATGCCATGCTTGCGCGCGGTTGCAGCAAGAAATTCCTGGATGGGTCCGCTGCCGTAATCCTCGCGTACCGCCACCTTGTCGGTATCCTGCATGCCCATGATGCCGAAGTATTCCGGCAGAGCCACCAGGCGCGCACCCTGCGCCACGGCAATTTCAATCAGCCGCGCCGCCTCCTTAAGGTTGGCATCGACACGCGGTCCCGATGCCATTTGCACCGCTGCAATCCGCGTCGCCGCCGCGTCACCACGCCCCGCCTGGGATACCGGCTGTTCCCGGGTTGATCTTAATCGTGTGCTCATAGGCTTGCTCTCACTCCATCACTTCGATACGCAGCAGCGCGACTGCGGGATCCGCACGCAACTGCAAACGCGCGCTCTCCACAGCCAGCGCCACCAGCCAGGCACGGAGTTCTTCGGCCTGCAACTGCGCCTCCTGCCGTGGGCCGTGGACGATCACGATCCGAGTAGTACTCTTGACCTGATAGGCTGCAACTGCCTGCCGCACGGCCGGCTGCGCCATTATGGTTTGTGCCGAACGCGGACGGTCCCACAGTTCTGGTGGGATTTCCGCCGGCCGAGCCGGCAACGGCAACAGTATCGCTGCCGCCAACAGGATACGCAGCATCACTGTATAGACTCCGTTTCCGTTTCCGGTTGTGGACGCCCAATCTTTTCGACCACTGGATCCAGCCAGGTTCCTGTAATTCGGTAATCATATGAGGCAAACTGATTCAGGGGATCCTTCAGCAGTTTCTGCGCAATAAATGCCGCCACGCCGGCGACGGGTCCGCCGAGCAGCGCGCCAGCCACCGCCACCGAATCGGACAACTGCGGAGTTACCTTGACACGCAACGCCTGGGTTTCCCGTGCCAGATCGGCCTGACCGCTCATGCTGATACGAGCCGCAGGACCGATGATGCGCAGGTTGTCGGTGCTGGCCACGCCATTCGCCACCTTGACCGCACCGACAATCTCGGCGAAGGCCAACCCATCGCTGAAAATGTCGCGAAAGTCCAGAGAAATCCGTCGCGGCAGCGACTGCAGGCTGAGTATGCCCAGCAACTTGCCGATACCCGGCTCCAGTTTCACGAACTGTCCTTTCGCGGCGTCGACCACGAAATTACCCGACAATGTCGGGTAATCGATGCGCTGCGGACTGCCGGCCCAGGAAAGATTGCCCTCCACCTTGGCGGTACCACGGCGCACACCTTCGGCATAACCGAAGCGCGCCAGGAATTTCCCGATATCGCTGACCTCAAGCCGCACATTGGCCTGGGTGCGTGGCTGCGTCAACCAGGCTTGCCAGATGCCATCAATGTTCAGTACGCTCTCGGCCGTGGTCAATTTCAGCCGCTCGATGCGCCAGTCACGTTGATCCGGAGTGGCCTGCAACTCAAGTTTGCCCAGCAGCCGGTCAGCCAGGCTGAATTCCTCAACCACTACATCCAGTGTCGGCAACTCGGGGTAAATTGCGGTTGCGGGCTGCTGCTGCACCACCGGAGCGGGCACATCTTTATCCGGCAACGCCAGTCGGAGCAATCGCGCTGTCAGGCGGCCCTTGCCCTGCGCTCGCCAGTTGATAACGCCATCAATGTCGCGTCCCTGTACGTTCGCCTGCAAGGTCTCGCCCTGTTGCACGGCTTTCACCGTGACCGACGCAAAACGACGGTCAAAAAATTCCACCTCGCCAACGCGTAGATCAACCGACGACACCCCTGCACCAGCCATGCCGCTACCCCCGCCCAGCAGCGCCAGCCATTCATCCAGATCCAGACTGTGTATCTCCCCGTTTACGACCACACCCGGCCGCTGCGGCTCCGGGACTGCGCCCTTGCCCTTGCCCTCGCCAAAGCGAACCACGCCGCGTTCAACTGCACTGCCTTGTGTCTCCGTACCTCTCAGGTATAACACCGTACTGGCAATGCTGCCGGCAGCAACTGCTACGCGCTCCAGTTTTGGCCCGATGAAACGCCGCTCGATACGCAATGGCAGCACTTCGTTGGCAGTTTTCTTGAACGGTGCAGGCAAGTTGACAGCCAGGCCCTGCAGCGATGAATCCAGAACGAAATTGACTTGTTTCTGGCGCATCGTCAGCGTTCCGCCCCAGTCGGTCGTACCCCGCATATGGCGCATCCATTCCACACCACCCGCCCGGCGCACCGCGTCCGCATTAATCCGCCCCTGAAACTGAATGTTTATCGCTGCATCGCGTTGACTGCCGGCCGTGATACTGACCGGCCCGCCCAGGAACACCGCAGTCGCATTAGGTACGCGCACAGTGGATTCCGTGAATTCCAGCCGGCCATTGACCTGCTCCAGCGGTGGAAACCCCTGCTCGCGCACCAGTTGGTTATTGATGAACTGATAGCTGCCGCCGACCTTGCTCTTGTCTATATCCTGCAGCGGCAACGTCAGCTTCAACCCCAGCTTGCCGCTCCCTTGTGCGCGCATCCCCGCAGTGAAGCGATCAATCATTTCATTCACCGGACTCTTCGCGATGAATTCGAGAAAATCCGCAGTCTCTCCTTCCGCCTCTCCGCTGATCTGCAGTGTCTGGCTGCTGTGGACCAAATCCGGAATTTGAGCGCGAACCTTGCCCAGTTGAGTATTGCCGATGTTCGCCTTGCGCGCATTGAATTCCAGGCGCTTGCCGCGGAACAGGAAATCGCCCTCGATGCCGGTAATCCGCGGCCAGTTGTCCCCGTAATGCACGGTGCCGTCGCTGACTTTTGCCGCGACTTCAAAAATGCCTTTGCTTTCGTCGGCAAACGGAAA
>JBBKXO010000143.1:0-2746 GCA_037969525.1 Burkholderiales bacterium
TGTCCGAGCAGGGCCGCAGTAGTCCATTCCTTGCTCTGGCCGACGGTAGCCGCCAGTTGTGACCAGCTCAGCTTCTTGCGCAGTTTCTGCGTAATGATCAATTCAGTGACTTCGTTGCGCGTCATGGTGCGTTCCTTTGCAGATGAATCAGGGTAAACAAAAAGCCCCGGCACCCTCTGGTGCCAGGACTCTTCGATCCGGGCGGAATTAACCGAAAGCGCGCTGGGGCGCAACACTCACCGCACGCTTGGGTGCAGTTTTGATATGCGTGCTGTACAGCGTCAGCCCGGTGAAGGCGAGACCGCCGGCCAGATTCCCCAGTACCGTGGGAATTTCATTCCAGATCAGGTAATCCATTACCGAGAAATTGCCGCCCATGATCATCGCGGAAGGGAACAGGAACATGTTGACAACCGAGTGTTCGAAAACCATGTAGAAGAACAGCATGATCGGCATCCACATGGCGATCACCTTGCCGCTCACCGAGGTGGAGATCATGGCGCCGACCACTCCCAGCGATACCATCCAGTTGCACAACATGCCCCGGATGAACAGTGTCAGCATGCCGGCTGCGCCGTACTCCGCATAACCCAGGGTACGGGATTCACCGATACCGGCGATTTTTTTACCTACCTCACCGGGTTCGACCGAAAAGCCGTAGGTGAACACAATCGCCATCATCACCGCCACAGTGAATGCGCCGCCAAAATTGCCGACGAAAACCAATCCCCAGTTCCGCAGCACGCCTCCGATCGTGACCCCGGGGCGTTTGTCGATCAGGGCTAGTGGCGTCAGCACGAACACACCGGTCAGCAGATCAAAACCCATCAGATACAGCATGCAAAAACCTACGGGGAAAAGTATGGCACCAGCCAGTGCCGACCCCGTCTGTACAGTGATGGTGATCGCAAATACTGCCGCCAGTCCGAGAATGGCGCCGGCCATAAAAGCCCTGATCAAGGTATCCCTGGTGGACATGAAAATTTTCGATTCACCAGCATCGACCATCTTGGTGACAAATTCCGACGGGACTAGATAAGACATGATTTTTTTCCTAAATTAATCTACGTTAATGATTCATTAGTCATGCGGTGCATTGGATGCATGAACACACACACGCCTGACTGCATGAACAGCCGTTGATGCAAACTGCTACTGCTGTCCAAACAGCAATAACCAAGCCAGCTCAGTTGCAGCGGCCTTTGCAAAACAGGTTTTCCCTCTGTACACGGTGCCTACGTTGCGCGTTCATGCCAGACACCAAACCGCGCAATCAGGCCATCAAGCCGTGCAAGCACCAAATTGCTGCACCGCAATAGTGCGCCGACTCCACAAACGCACTGCAACTGAGCGGCCACAAGCGTGCGGTAATACTGCGCATCTCCGGAAAATTACATAAATTATTGATTTTATTAATATTTTTAAATATCCGGGCATGGCCAATTGGCCTGCAACAAGGTGGCACACCGCTTGCAATAGAACAGGCATGGCACATACAAATACGCAAACAACAACCGGCAAGGTGTATCTGGTCGGCGCCGGACCGGGTGACCCTGAGCTGCTTACGTTAAAAGCCGTACGCGTACTCGGTACGGCCGACGTCATCCTGATTGATGATCTCGTCGATCGCCGCGTACTGATACACGCGCATGCCGCAGCACGCATCGTCGAAGTCGGCAAACGCGGCGGCTGTAAATCCACGCCACAGGCCTTTATCGAAAAACTGATGGTGCGCCTTGCCCGGCGCGGCAATATCGTCGCCCGGCTCAAAGGCGGCGACCCGTTCATATTCGGCCGTGGCGGCGAAGAAATGGTAGCGCTGGTCGCAGCGGGCGTGGCGGTAGAAGTGATCAGTGGCATCACCTCGGGCATGGCAGTACCGGCGACGCTGGGCATCCCCGTCACGCATCGTGACGTCGCGCGTGGCGTGACTTTTCTTACCGGGCACACGCGCGACGGCAGCGGGCCGGACTGGGCCGCACTGCGCGCAACCGGCACCACGCTGGTGATTTACATGGGCGTCAAACGTATCGCCGCACTCGTTTCCGCCATGCTGGACGCAGGTTACGCGGCGGATACCCCGGCCTGCGCCATTCAGAACGGCACCCTGGAAACACAAAACGATGTTGTCACCACGCTGGCAGCGCTGCCGCGCGCAGCAGCCGCAGCGCAAATCGGCAGCCCCGCAATCCTGATCATCGGTGAGGTCGTACGCCATGCGCGCATGGTCGCCAAATTTTCCGCGCAACGCGCCGCCTGAAAGCAATCATGACAACACAAAAAATCGTAGTCATCGGCAATGGCATGGTCGGCCAGCGCTTCCTCGAACAGTTGACCGGCCGCATGGCCAGCGATGCCATCGACGTGACGGTATTCTGCGAGGAACCGCGCGCGGCCTATGACCGCGTTCAGCTCACCAGTTTCTTTGCCGGCAAGTCGGCCATCGACCTCAGCGTGGTGCCTGAGCGGTTCTTCGAAGAAAAAACGATCACGCTGCGGCTGAATGACCCGGTGATTTCGATAGATCGCACCAAAAAGACCGTGCGCTCCGCGCGCTATCGCGAAGTGCCGTATGACAAGCTGGTACTCGCCACCGGCTCTTATCCGTTTGTTCCCCCGATTCCGGGACACGACCGGCGCGGCTGCTACGTCTATCGCTCGATTGAGGATCTGGAAATCATTCGTGCCGCCGCAAAAAAAGCACGCATCGGCACCGTGGTCGGTGGCGGACTCCTCGGCCTCGAAG
>JBBKXO010000144.1:0-5645 GCA_037969525.1 Burkholderiales bacterium
ACTGGGCTGCACTGGGACTGACATTGCGGCCCGATGTGCTCGGACTGGATTCGGGTTGCGTGTGGGGTCGGCGGCTGACCGCTGTGCGCCTTGAGGACCGCCGCGTCTTTCAGTGTGACTGTGCAGCCGTCAGCACTGGAGACGGTTCGCAATAGCGTCGTGGGCAGCCTGTGCCAGCGCACGCCGGTCCGCGGCGCCGGCAGGCAATGACGGCAGAAACCAGACATGGGCATGAATTGCGGGTTGCGCAAGGATTAGCCGAAACGTGTCCCACAGCGATTTGTCGCCGTCATAAGCAGCCTCGACGCACAATGAGCCGTCGCTGCGCGCAAAACGCAGGGCCACCGGCTGCACCTCCGCTGCAGCAAGCAGCGCCGGTTGCAAGAGTGAGCCATGAAAGCTCAGCACCTGCGAACCGTCAGTGGTCGCGCCTTCGGGGAACACTGCAACGGCGTCGCCAGCCAGCATGGCCTCCGATACGAGACCGTTGATGCGCGCAGTATCGCGGCGTCGTGCCCGCTCGAGAAACAAGGTGCCGGTCTTCGCGCTCAACCAGCCAATTGCCGGCCATGCACGAACTTCGGATTTGGCGATGAACCGCACCGGTATGGCCGCATTGATCGCGAATATGTCCAGCCAGGAGACATGATTGGCCACCAGCATCACTGGTCGCGGTCGAGTGTACGGCGGTTCGCCATGGACATGCAACTGTACGCTGAGTATCCGTAATAGGGCATGTGACCAGCCCTGGACCGCGCCGCGCCTGCGCACCGGATCAATGAAAGGAAAAATCGCCGCTACTGTCAGCAGACCGCGCAACAGATGCAGCATGATGCGAGTCATGCGCGCACCGCGTATCGCTAGCGATGTGCTCAAGTCGCTCATGCTGCACATTATAAGGGCGCGTGGCCGTTCGGCCACGCGCCCTAGCCCAGCCTGAATTCAGCACAATGCGTAACGCGCGACGTACGCCCGTCGGACAGGATGCGCACACGGTCACCAGGCCTGAAAGTTTCGTCAGCCTCCTGGACAATCGCCACCAGTGCGCCGCTGTTGAGCTTGACCGTGACTTCGACACCGCTTTTGCCCGTCGTGCCCTGCTCAATCGCCTGACCCGCCACGCCGCCGGCCACAGCACCCAACACCGCGGCCACAGCCGAACCGCGGCCGCCACCGACCGTACTGCCGGCAACACCGCCCACCACTGCGCCGGCTGCGGGACCGACTCCAGTGCGTGTGCCTTCGATATTTACCGGTCGCACGCTTTCAACGATGCCCATGCGCACGTTCTGTTCGCGCCGCGCTTCGTCACGGGAATACGAACCGCCGCCAAGACCCTGCGCACAACCTGCCAGCGCTGCCACGACCAGCGCTGCTGCCGCTACTTTAATTCGCTTATTCATGCCGTTTCTCCTGTCACCACAATTTCATACCAAATGCCTGCTGAAACCGTTCCGCCGCCTCATCACGGCTGAACCGATGATTCTGTCCGCCGCGCTGGGCAATTTTAAGCGACCCCATCAGCGACGCAAGGCGCCCTGTCAGCGGCCAGTCCGCCCCGGCCGCCAGACCATACAGCAGGCCCGCCCGGAAGGCGTCGCCGCAACCGGTTGGATCAAGTACTGCTTCCGCTTTAACGCTTGGAATCTCAATCTGTTTACCGTCCGTGTGCACCACAGCGCCCCGCGCACCCAATGTGACCACAATTGCCTTCACGAGTTTCGCCAGTTCGGTGAGTTTTTTGCCCGTCCGCTCCTGCAACATCTGCGCTTCATAGTCATTTACTGTGACATATTCCGCAAGCCGCACGAATTCCTCGAGTTCCGGGCCGCCAAACATCGGCAACCCCTGCCCTGGATCGAAAACGAAGGGAATGCCGGCTTCGTGAAATTCTCGGGCATGTTGCAGCATGCCTTCACGTCCATCCGGTGCAACGATACCCAGCGTCACGCCTTTGGCATCAGCCACATGATTCTCGTGGGAATGGTTCATTGCACCCGGGTGAAACGCCGTAATCTGGTTATCGTCGAGATCGGTGGTGATGAATGCCTGCGCCGTGAAACTGCCGGACACGCCGCGGATATGATCCTGCGCCAACCCGAGGCGCAGCAAGCGGTCGTCGTACGGTGCGAAATCGTCGCCGACGGTGGCCATGATGCGAGGTTCGCCGCCGAGCATCTGCAGCGTATAGGCGATATTACCGGCACAGCCGCCGAACTCGCGCCGCATGTCGGGCACCAGAAACGCGACATTCAGAATATGCAGCTGATCGGGCAGGATATGATTTTTGAATCGATCGCGAAACACCATGATGGTGTCGTAAGCAAGAGAGCCGCAGATCAGCGTTGACATTTTTATTCCCGAATTGAGTACGGCGCATTATAGCAATGCGTAGCATTGCTTCGATTTGAAGCTCCCCATGACAATTGCTTCGCATTCAAGGTATCGTAAGCGCGCGTGCGCGGGGCTCAGCCTACGGGCTAGAGGTGGGCTGTTTTATAACAATCTTGCGCGTTGCGTTTTGTTCTCACCAATAAAACTGGGAGTCATTCCATGTTAAAGGAATTCAAGGAGTTTGCCTTAAAAGGCAATATGCTCGACATGGCGGTAGGTATCGTTATTGGCGCGGCGTTCGGCAGGATCGTTCAGTCACTGGTCAATGATGTCATCATGCCACCCATAGGACTGTTGATGGGCGGGGTCGATTTTTCCAACCTGTTTGCGGTGCTCAAGCAGGGCGTGACGGCGGGACCATACGCCACAGTTGAAATTGCCCAAAAAGCCGGTGCCGTGACGTGGAACTATGGCTCGTTTATCAATACCATCATTGCCTTCCTGATCGTGGCCATTGCGATATTCATGCTGGTCAAGGCTGTCAACAAGGCCAAAAGAGCCGAGCCACCGCCTGCTCCAGCCGCGACACCGGAAGATGTGGTGTTGCTGCGTGAAATTCGCGATTCGCTGAAGAAATAGTTCTGCGACAGCAAGAAATTAGGGGGCGGTTTTCACGAACCACCCCTTTCGTTCCGGCGATGTACCGTCGAATCAGCCCAGCAACACCAACGCCCACACCACCACCACATTCATCAGAGCAAGCATGACCGCCGCGCTGCCGATGTCCTTGGCGCGCTTGGACAGCGCGTGTTGTTCCAGTGAAATCCGGTCAATCGCTGCTTCGACTGCTGAGTTCAGCAACTCGACGATCAGCACCAACAGCACGGAGGCAATCATCAGTGCCTTGCCAGTGCCTGTAGCCGGCATGAACAGCGCCGCCGGTATCAGCACGGCCGCAAGAAAAATTTCCTGACGAAAGGCATTTTCGTGGCGGATAGCCGTGCGCAGCCCGGCGATGGAATAAAAAAAAGCATTCCAGATGCGACGGAATCCGGTTTTCCCCTTGTGCGGGCTTTCTGCTGATGGTGCGGGTTCCATGATTTCGCGACAGCGCTTCTTTCAGCTTGCGGGATTGCAGCGCAGGTCTGGTCCCCGTGCTGCCTCGACTTCGGGGAGCCGCCGCACCGGGGTCACGTTCGGCGCGGACTGCACCAGATACCGTGGCGTTCGCACTGCATGCGGAATGTCGTACATCGCCGCAAATCCCCCGCCTTTATTTCAACGCGGCAAGCGCCGCATCATAGTTCGGCTCCTGCTTGATCTCCGGCACCAATTCGGCATGCGTGACCTTGTTGTTCTCATCGAGCACCACCACGCCTCGGGCAGTCAGGCCGCGCAGCGGACCGTCGGTGACATCAACGCCGTATTTGGCATGGAAATCGCGATTGCGGAACGTCGACAGCGTGATCACGTCGTTCAGGCCTTCCGCGCCGCAGAAACGCCCCATTGCAAAAGGCAAATCCGCAGCAATCACCAGCACCACGGTATTGCCGAGTTTGCTGGCCTCAGCATTGAATTTGCGGGTGGACGCCTGGCATACCGGCGTATCGAGGCTGGGGACGATATTCAGCACCTTGCGTTTGCCGGCGTAAGCCTTGAGACCGACTTCGCTGAGATCCTTGGCCGTCAGCGTGAAATCAGCCGCGCTGTCGCCTTTTTTGGGGAAATTGCCAGCGACGGTAATCGGGTTGCCGGCGAGTGTGACTGATGCCATGTGGTTCTCCTGGTGATGGTTGAAAACTGCCCTGGTTTAAGTGAGTTTGATGTCTGCAGGTATATTGGTTTCAGTTACGTGCATCAGCTGCGACTGACTGAAACCCCTCCCGGCCGTTCATCAGTCTGCTGCCGCACAGTATGCCTTGTGCCTGCAGTACTGTAGGACTAGTCTTTTTCGGCATCCGCGATTTTCTGATACGCAGCAGCGTCCAGCAATGCGTCTATTTCAGCCGGATCATCCGGTTTCATGCGAAACATCCACGCGGCGTACGAATCGGCATTAATTTTTTCCGGCGCGTCGGACAGTTCCGTATTCACCGCGATGATTTCTCCCGTCACTGGCGCGTATATGTCTGAAGCCGCTTTGACCGACTCTATCAAGCCGCATTCCTCACCCTGCTTAAACTTGCGGCCAGGTGCAGGATTATCAACGAACACCACGTCGCCAAGCATTTCCTGAGCGTGATGAGTGATGCCCACGGTCACGTTGCCGTCCGTTTCGCGGCGCACCCATGCGTGCGTGCTGGTGTATTTAAGATGCTCCGGTGTACTCATGGCGACTCCGCAAATGAAATGTTAATGAAACAAAAAGTTAACGCATTCGGCAAATGTGGGTCTCAATCAGCTCTAGTGTAATGTAGAGCGTCGCGTTGTGTTCATACGGTCACGTCACATCGATTCCCAGCAATTGCAGCTAATATTCCTGGGCACCAGCCCTTGTTACATTGGTCGCCCGCATGTGCGAGACATCAAAAAACAAGCATCACGGCGCGCCGCATAATATTTCAAAACACTGAGCCGAAATGCGGCGGCCCTTGCCGGACGGCGAACGGCACTCAGGATGGCGGCGCCGGCAACACCGCGAGGCGGAACCCGGCCGCTCCCAGATTGCCGATTTCCATAGCCAGGCGCACGGTCAGCTCTGCGTTTGCGGCGATGCCGGCACGCGGATCGCGCTGTGCCCCCAGGTACTCGGCAGGCAGAAAAATGCGCCTGACCAGCGTGTGATCATTCACGTTGGTCAACACCAGATCGAGCGACGGGTAGGCTACGTCATGGCCGGCATGGTTCCTCAATGTCGCTGTCAACTGGATACGTCCGGGACGCGCCGGGTCAACAACCTGGAGGTCGGAAGCTTCGATGAGCACTGACTTTGGTCGCTGCGGCAGCTGTACCAGGCAGCCGAGCTCGGCGCAGGCCTCATTGAGCCAATGGCGTGCCAGCGGGTGTCGTGCAGCTATCTCGCCGCGATAAAAATAAACCGCTTGTGCAATCAGAATCAGCCCCAGCAGTACGCTGGCGGCGACCAGCAGCGGCCGGCGGATTCTGACCGGCTCTTCCGCAATGACTTCCTCCACGAAAGGGTTGTCATCATCCATCGCCGCAACCGCCGGCCCCTCTGCTTCAGTACGCAGCAATGGTCCGGGGGTTCCCGCCTGCGCGGGCAACGGTTCAAGCAACGGCTCGGGCGCGTCAGTATGTTCAGAGCCATTCGCCACCACCTCATCTGCGACCACCGCCGGCTCCGGTCCGAC
>JBBKXO010000145.1:0-6010 GCA_037969525.1 Burkholderiales bacterium
AAATTGCTGCGCGACGAAGTCGACCGCGATATGGCACTACTCGGCATCAATAACCTCGGCGAAATGACACGCGGGCGGCTGATGGACGCGCGCGGCTTTGACGGGGTAAGCTTTACGCAACTGCCGGGTTGAATGTCCCGGCTGCAATACTGCGTCTACTTCGCCAAGCCGCCGTGTTCCACAAAGTAGGGCTTTTTCGATGAACAACACTTCCGTCTCTGCAACCACCGCCGCTATGTCCCTGACCGCGCGCATTCCATACACGCTGGAGACCGGGGAAAAACTGGTTAATGCCACTTTTGGTCCCAACAACATTCATCGCAGTTCCAGCGGCACGATCGACTGGCGCGAAGTCAGCGTCCACGATGGCCGGCAGCACAATGGCGGATTCACTTTGGAGCGCAATGGCTTCACCTTTGTCGAACACCGGACCGCAATGCGGGATTTTTTTGATGCGGAAGAGCTGAAATCGGTCTATTACGCGGAAGTTGCCGCGCTGATCAAATCGCAGTCCGGTGGCAGCCGCGTCGTCGTGTTTGACCATACGTTGCGATCCGGCGACGAAACCGAGCGCGAGACAAAATTGATCCGCGAACCGGTATTATGGGCACACAACGATTACACCGAATGGTCGGGCCCGCAGCGCGTGCGTGACCTGCTGCCGGATGAAGCCGAGGCCCTGCTGCGGCACCGCTTTGCGATTATCCAGGTCTGGCGCGCGATCAACCAGCCGATACAATCCAATCCGCTGGCCATCGCGGATTCTGCTAGCGTGCCGCCAGAAGACATGATGATCGCCGAGCGGCGCTATCCGACGCGCATAGGACAGACTTACCGCCTGCGTTACGGCTCTGGGCATCAGTGGTTTTATTTTCCGCAGATGCAACGCGACGAAGCTCTGGTATTCAAGGTATTTGACTCGGCGACAGACGGTCGCGCGCGCTTCACTGCGCATACCTCGTTTGAAGATCCGACCACGCCGCCCGGCGCACCGGCCCGGCAGAGCATAGAAGCGCGGGCCCTGGTGTTTTTCGGCGACTGACTTTTCGCACCTGAATTACCAACGAAGGAGAAAATAGAATGGCCAAGGGTTACTGGGTGGTTTGTTACCGGGCGATCAAGGATCAGGAAGCGTTTTCACGTTACGCCAAACTGGCGCCCGCTGCGGTGCAGGCGCAGGGCGGCCGCTTTTTAGTGCGCGGCATGGCCGCAAAAACATATGAGGCCGGAATCCAGCAGCGAGTGGTGGTAATCGAATTTGATAGCCTCGCGCAGGCGCTGGCTGCACACGAAACACCGGCTTATCAAGCTGCGCTGCAAGAACTTGCCAATGGTGCAGTGGAACGGGATCTGCGCATAGTCGAGGGTATGACTTAGGCATTATCTGGCGCTCATCTAAGCGCCGGACTCCATCCCCGATATTCCAAAGTCATTTCCCGCCAAAGGCCGGGGGCAATGACACGCCACATTGAGCGTGCTCACGCTGCAATAGAACTCTGATTTTTTTGGCTTCCGCAACGAAACGTCGCGAAATATTCCGTTTTCTGCAATTGAATCCGCTAATTTGTCAAATTTAATTGCCATTGGCATGCGATGCGGCCTAAAATCTATGCACGGTGTGGCTAGCTCCGCATCAGCATTTCTTAAAAAATTCAATGAGGAGAAATTAAATGAAGATATTGCCCTTGGGCGCTGCGGCTATTGCCGCGTTGATTGCCGGTTGCGCCGCCAGCCCTGAATTGGTCAGCTGCCTGCAACCAAACCGCCGCGTGGCCGTGGAGGTAGCGGGTATCAAGGAGAAGCCCCCGGCCAAGCCTGGTGGAAAAGCAGGACGTCAGAATGTGATATTAAAAGCGCTGGCGCAAGGTGACCTTGCCTGGGACGTGGAAAGCGCGGAACTCAAGGACGGCGGCAAGAAAACCCTCGACAGGCTGGTCAAAACCATCAATGAAGGTACGCGTCGTGACAAGCGCCCAACCAAAGTCGGCTCTATCATCATTACCGGCTATTCAGACCGCCTCGAACTGGAGAACGGCGAAGTTGACCTCGACGTGGAGCGCGCCCAGGCCGTGAAGGACTACCTGGTATCCAAGGGCCTCAACGAGAGGCAGATGTTCTGGGAAGGCAAGGACGCCAAGGATCCGGTGACTGTGACCAAATTCTGCGGCGACTAAAAACCGCACCTTGCGCATTGAACCTTGCGCACTGAATACTCACCCCGCTGCGGCGGGGTGTTTTTTTGGAATCACCCCCGCATCACGCAGGCAGGGGTACACCTTCCTGTTCGCAGGAATTTGCAACGTCGCTAACTGTCACCCGACGCATATCACGAACCCAGCGCAGGTCGTCGAAATCGGTACCACGATGCATGGTGCACCGGTTGTCCCACATCACGAGTTCATGCGGCCGCCAGCGGTGGCTGTAGATAAACTGGCACTGCGTGACATGCGCGATCATTTCGTCAATCAACGCCCGGCCCTCGGCATCTGACATGCCCCAAATGCGGCCCGCGTGCGACGCCACGTACAGTGATTTGCGGCCGTTCTGCGGAATGGTGCGCACGAACACCTGCGGCACCGGCGGCAGGCGCTTTTGCTCTTCTTCGGTGAAGTCCATGAAACCGCTGCGCCGGCGTGAAGTCGCGATCCAATGCTCGGCCACCAGCCCATGCAGCTTCTTCCGGGTGGCTTCCGGCAGTGCATCGTAGGCAGCGCGCTGGTCGGCAAATTCGGTGCGTCCGCCGATGGGCGCTACGGTTTCGGCATACAGCAGCGAACAGATGCTGGGCAGCCGCTTGAAGGAGCTGTCGGTATGCCAGAGTTTGTTACCAGCCTTGTACATGCGCTGCCTGCTGGTCTCACCCCAGATTTTTCCATCCGCGGACAGGTTGGAAATATCGGCGAATGCGCCAGTGAAGCGGGTGGGCGTGGCTTTAGGGTCCAGCGTGCGGTCCCTCTCGATCGGACCGAAGTGGGCGGCAAAGGCCAGTTGCTGATCCTGCGTCAGTTGCTGCTGCGGAAACACCAACACGGCGTATTTCCAGAATGCATCCCTGATCGCCAACAGGTCGACGGCGGATACCGGTTCCGCTAAATTGACATCGCCGATTTCCGCGGCAAAGTCCGGCGTAATCGGGCTAACGGTAATGCTCATCTGCTGAGGCTCCTGATTTCTTGCTGCACCGGCCCGGAATTATCTCTCCAATCGCCGGTGGATGCCAAAACGCATATTGCGAACTCGCGTCCACAGCATGTGGGCCGCATCAATTCCGCGTCCCGGAACCGCAACGATCAGGCCTGCACCAATTCCAGCAGGGCCGCCCCATAACGCTGGAGCTTCTTGGCGCCCATGCCGCTGATAGCGCCCAGCGCGTCCAGATCACCAGGCCGGGCGGCGGCGATTTCCGCCAGCGTCCGATCGTGGAAAATAAGGAACGCCGGTACCGACTGCACGCGCGCCTGCTCCATGCGCCAGGCCTTCAGTTGTGCCAGCAGCCCCGCGTTGGCGACAGGCAGGGTGGTCGCCGTGCGACGTGCCTTGCCAGATTTCGCCTTACGCGGTAACGCGCTGCGCATCGCGACTTGCCGCTCACCTTTGAGTACCGGCCGACTGCTCTCGGTCAGGCGCAGCGCGCCATAGGCCTCGTGATCGGGTCGGAGATATCCCAGTGCCGCCAGCTGGCGGAACACGTTGCGCCAGTTTGCTTCGTCAAGGTCAGCACCGATGCCGAAAACATTGAGCTTGTTGTGGTCCCACTGCTGGACTCGGTCAGTAGCGTGGCCGCGCAGCACATCGATCAGGTGCATCGCGCCGAACCGCTGCCCGGTACGATAAACGCAGGACAGCGCTTTGCGTGAGGCTTCGGTGGCATCCCAGGTCTGTGGCGGTTCAAGGCAGGTGTCACAGTTTCCACAGGGTGTGCTGGCTTCGCCGAAATAATCCAACAGACGTACGCGGCGACAGCCCGCGGTTTCGCACAATCCCAGCAGTGCCTCCAGCTTGGCCAGCGACACACGGCGGTAGTCTTCACTGCCCTCGGACTGATCGATCATGCGCCGCTGCTGCACCACGTCACCCAATCCGTAAGCCATCCACGCGTCGGCCGGTGCGCCATCGCGACCGGCACGTCCGGTCTCCTGGTAATAACCTTCGATGCTTTTCGGCAAATCCAGGTGGGCGACAAATCGCACATCGGGCTTGTCGATGCCCATGCCGAAGGCGATGGTGGCAACGACGACGATGCCGTCTTCGCGCTGGAACCGGTTCTGGTTTTCGGCACGCGAAGCGCTGTCCATTCCGGCGTGATACGGAATCGCACGCACGCCCTGCTCCGCAAGCCACGCCGAGGTTTCATCGACTTTCTTGCGCGACAGGCAATAGACTATGCCGGCCTCGTCTGCATGTTCATCGCGAATGAAACGCAACAGTTGTCCGCGCGCCTCCTGTTTATCGACAATGGTGTAGCGAATGTTGGGCCGGTCAAAACTGGAAATGAACACGCGCGCATCATCAAGGGCAAGGCGGTGGATGATCTCGGCACGGGTTTGCGGGTCAGCAGTCGCCGTCAACGCGATGCGTGGCACCGTGGGAAAACGCTCGTGCAGCACCGATAACTGCAAGTATTCAGGACGGAAGTCATGGCCCCACTGCGATACGCAATGCGCTTCGTCGATGGCAAACAACGCGAGTTCTGTAGCCGCCAGGCACTCCAGCATGCGCGGCATCACCAGCCGTTCGGGGGCGACATAGAGCAAATCGAGTTCGCCGGCGCGCAGCGCCTTTTCGCAGGCATTCACAGCGCGTCCATCAAGCGTCGAATTGAGGAAGGCCGCGCGCACACCCAGTTGTTTCAGCGCGGCGACCTGGTCCTGCATCAGCGCAATCAACGGAGACACCACCAGTGCAGTGCCTGGCCGCAGCAGCGCCGGCAGCTGGTAGCACAGCGATTTGCCGCCGCCGGTGGGCATCAGCACCAGTGCGTCACCACCGCCGGTGACGTGGGCAACGATATCTTCCTGGGCGCCGCGAAACGCCGGATGGCCAAATAGGGTGCGCAGGAGTTGCAGTGGCTGACTGGCGGGATTCATGACCGAAGTCCGCAGCAAGTCCTGACATCATTTGGAGCGGCTTTGCAGACCGCACTGCAGCACAAATTATTGTTTAAAATCAATTACTTATTTCATTTTCTTGTGCTGTGGCATGGCGACGATCAGCCTTTGCGGGTACGACCGGCCAGTTTCAACAGTTCCTGGTGCAATCCATCCGCGATGGTGATGCCCTCGGCCTGCGCTCGCAGGCTCGCCAACTGCCGCCTTGCACCCGGCAACCGCACACCTTCGTCTGCCATCATGCCGCGAATCAGATCTTCTATACGTGCGAAATATGCATCCGCACCGGCAAGCGCCTGCGGATTGATGGCGATGATGGAATGCCCGATGCGCGGTTTGTTGCCGGGCTCGAAGTAGGAGTCGTTTTCGTGGCTCAAAGCCGCGCCGGTCAGTGCGACGCACAACGCTTCGACCATCAGCGCCAACGCGGTACCTTTGACACCACCAATCGCTGTGAGGCTGCCAGTCAGCGCAGCCTGCGCGTCCGTGGTCGGATTGCCATCCCTGTCCACGGCCCAGCCCTGCGGTATCGGTTTACCTTCTTTGGCCATCAGCATGATCTTGCCGCGGGTGACTTCGGTCAGCGACAAATCGATGACGATGGGCGCGCCGTTCTGCCGCGGAAAAATTGCAGCAACCGGATTGGTGCCAAAAAACGCCTTGCTGCCACCCCAGGCGTTGATTGCCGCCGGGGAATTAGTGAACGCGAGTCCCACCATCCCCGCATCGGCAATCGGTGCGAGATGATACGCAGCCGCGCCGAAATGATGACTGTTGGTGACACCCGCAAAGGCGACTCCATAGCGCTGTGCGCGCTTGATCGCTTCCCCGACGGCAAGCGCCGCTGCCGGAAACGCCAGTCCACCGCCGGCGTCGATCAGGCAGGTTGCCCCCACGCGTTT
>JBBKXO010000146.1:0-25047 GCA_037969525.1 Burkholderiales bacterium
ATCCTGTTCGACAACAATTTCATGCCCAACAATTGGCGCGAAATTCTGAAAGTTGCCGATCCGTCGAAAATCATTGTGACTTTTGATCATCGCGTGCCCGCGCCCACGCAGCAGGCAGCGGCAGCGCAGGTCACCGGACGCGCTTTCGTCAAAAAGTTCGGCATCAAACGGTTTCACGATGTCGGGCATAACCAGGGCATCAGTCATCAGTTGGTGGCCGACTATGGTTACGCACTGCCGGGTTCGGTGCTGCTGTGCAGTGATTCCCATACCTGCAGCGCGGGGGTATTCAACTGCCTTGCGCGTGGCGTTGGCGGTCCGGACATCATTTATGCGGCGATCAAGGGCCAGACCTGGTTTCGCTGCGGCGAAACCGTGCGTTACGAACTGACCGGTAAGCTGCCCGATGCGGTTACGGCCAAGGATGCTTTTCTGCAGATTGCCGGAGTGTACGGCGATCACGCGACCATGAACGTTGAATACGGCGGGTCTGGCGTGGCCGGGTTGTCAATCAACGCGCGCAAGACACTGGCGGCGATGTCGGCAGAATTGTCGGCCGAGTTCGCGACATTCGAGGCCGATGCGGTGCTGGCCGAATGGATCAGCGCGCGCAATCCCGCGCCGTTCAAGCCGGTGCGCCCGGATGCCGATGCGCAGTACCACGCCGTGCGCACTGTTGACCTGTCGAAACTGGAACCACTGGTGGCGTTGCCAGACAGTGTGGTCAAGAATTCGCAGCCGGTGAGCAAGGTGGCGGGTACGCGCATAGACCAGGCTTATCTGGGCTCCTGCGCCAATGGTACGCAGGATGATATTGAACTTGCCGCGCGCGTGGTCAAAGGCAGGCGCGTGGCGCCCGGCGTGCGCTTCATTGTCACGCCGGCGTCACAGACCGTTTATCGCGACATGGTGGCGAGTGGAGCGGTGCAGACGCTGCTGGAGGCCGGCGCCATGATTGCGCCGCCGACCTGCGGGGCCTGTGGTGGCGGACACATGGGTGTGCTGGGGCCGGACGAGGTTTGCGTGACTTCGAGTACGCGCAACTTCAAAGGGCGCATGGGCGATCCGAGTTCGCAGGTCTACATGGCGTCGCCGGCGACCGTTGCGGCCTCGGCGCTGACCGGTGTCATCACCGATCCGCGGGAGTTTTTAAATTGAAGTCAAATTCAGCTACCGCCAAGACGCCAAGAACGCCAAGAGAATCAAAAGCCAGTCAGAGTGTATCTTGATTTGCATGCTGAACATTGATCCCGGTTGAGTAACCGTTAACGTACTCACAATAATTGAATCGGTTTTCTTGGCGCTCTTGGCGTCTTGGCGGTTAACCTTTTTTTGACGGTGAAATCATGAACTTCAAGGCTCGCGTCTGGATCTTCGGCGACAATATCAACACGGACCTGATTTTGCCCAACAAGGCGTTTTATATGACGCATGAGGAGCAGGCTCAGTTCGTGTTTCATGCCAACCGGCCGGGCTGGGCCCAGCAGGTGCAGCAGGGTGACATCCTGATCGGCGGCAGGAACTTCGGCATGGGTTCAAGCCGTGCAGCGGCGCGATCACTGAAAAATCTTGGTTTATCCTGCCTGCTCGCTGAATCGCTGAACGGACTGTTTCTGCGTAACTGTGTGAACTTCGCGTTTCCGGCGCTGGAGTGCCCGGGGGTGCAGGCGGCGTTTAGCGAAGGTGAGGAGGCTGCAGTGGAATTCGAGACCGCGCAGGTGCGCAACGTGACGCGCGGCACCTCGCTGTCTGGCAGACCGTTGCCGGCGCCACTGATGGCGCTGGTGCAGGCGGGCGGTGTTTATTCCCTGCTGGAACAGGAAGGGCTGATAGCCCGCAAGAAATAATTTAATTGCAACAAACAGTGACCGTGGTTCAGCGGGTTGCGCAAGCGTCCTAATGCGCAGCGGAAGGTAGTTTTACATACTGCGCAATTTCCGTCAGCAGGTCTGATTCCTGATAGGGCTTGCCCAGAAACGCGTTAACGCCAATCTGTTGCGCCCGACTGCGATGTTTTTCCGCCGTGCGCGACGAGATGATGATGATGGGTATGGCCGCGGTGCGCGCGTCCTCGCGTAACCGGGTGGAGAGTTCGAAGCCGTCCATGCGCGGCATCTCGATATCCACCAGCATGACATCCGGCAGGAAGTCATTCATCTGCTCCAGCGCATCGAGCCCGTCTTTTGCGGTAATGACCCGGTAGCCTTCGCGCTCCAGTAGCCGCCCGGTGATTTTCCGCACGGTTAACGAGTCGTCAACCACCATCACTACGGGCATCGTCGGCGCCAATACAACGATCGGCGCAGGCGCAACTTCGCCGACCGGCGGCAGCGCGCGGTGGGTCAGGTGCACGGGATTGATAATCAGAACCACGCGGCCATCACCCAGTACCGTGGCCCCGGTGACACCGGGCACCCGGGACAGTTGCGGGTTGATGTTTTTGATCACAATTTCCTGGTTGCGCGTCAGCTCATCGACATGCAGCGCGATGCGCTGTAATCCGCTGCGCAGCAGCAGGACCGAACTGTAGCCCTGCGCTACGGCCGCCGGCTCCGGGTACCCGAGCAACTGCTGCAGAAAGTAGAGTGGGTAGCTCCGGCCGTGATTCTCGATGCTGCCGCGCTGAAGGGCTGCCTCCAGCTGATCAGGTTTCAGGCTCAGCACCTGCTCGACCATGGCTGATGAAATGGCGAAATTACCCGTCGCCGAACGGACCAGCACGGCCTGTGTCACGGCGAGCGTCAGCGGCAGGAAAATGCTGAAGGTCATGCCCTTCCCCGCGGTCGTTATCGTTTCGATATGACCGCCAATGGCTGTGACCTCATTACGTACGACGTCCATGCCCACGCCGCGCCCTGAGATTTCAGTGACCGATTCTGCTGTCGACAGGCCGGGCGCGAAAATCAGCGCCGTTAATTCCTCGTCAGAGGCGTCTTGTTGCGGATCCAGCAGGCCCTTTTCGATGCCCTTGTCACGCAGTTTCGCCAGATCCAGCCCTGCGCCATCGTCGCGGAAAATGATCGCGATCTCGTTGCTCTCCTGGCGCAGGGAAATGGAGATCTCCCCGGACTCCGCTTTGCCGGCAGCGCGCCGCACGTCCGGCGCTTCGATGCCGTGACCGATGGCATTGCGCAACAAATGCTCCAGCGGGGCGCCGATGCGATCCAGCACGCTGCGATCCAGCTCAATGTGACTGTCGATAATTTCGAGGTTTATTTTCTTGCCGAGTTCGCGTGCTGATTGTCGGGCGATGCGGAACAGGCGCTCGTCGAGATTGGAGAAGGGGACGGTTCTGGTCCGCATCAGTCCCTGCTGCAATTCGCGGCTGCCCCGGGCCTGTTGCAGAACTGCGGCCTCAACTTCGCCGACGTTCCGTAAAAGTGCCTGCTGCACGGTTGACACGTCATGCAGGCTTTCGGACATCATCCGCGTCAACTCCTGCAACCGGGTGTAGCGGTCGAATTCAAGCGGGTCGAATTCGGGGCGGTCGGCCGTCATCACCGACTGGCGAGACTGCATCTGGCTGTCGGCCTGGACTTCGATTTCCCGTAACTGGCCCTTGAGTCGCGCCATACTGTCGTTGAGCTCAGACAGCGACTGCTTGATGTTGCGCAGCTCGCCTTCAATCCGGCTGCGCGCAATGCCGACTTCGCCGGCCTCATTGATCAGGCGATCCAGCAAATCGGCATGAATGCGCAGCAACGCAGCGCCTTGAAGCGGCATATCAGGGCGCAACTGCGGCTCTGCGACGAGGACCTGCTCAGGCGCAGCATCCGTCAACGGTGCCGGCGCAATGGGAGCACGCAGCTGTTCCACGCCCTCGGAAAGGCGATCGACATGAACCTCTATGTCCTCCAGCAGCGCCATTGCCGGAGTGCCGGTCGCGATTGCGGCCTCAACGCGATTTTCCATCAGATGGGTCAATTCACCCAGTCGCATGGCCCCGGCCATGCGGGCGCTGCCTTTCAGGGTATGCAGGGCGCGTTGCAGCGCCTGCGGCACCTGCGGATCACCAGGGGCCAGTTTCCAGTCACGCAAATCGCGGCTGATCTGCGGCAGCAACTCCAGCGTTTCCTCGAGGAATATCGGCAGCAGGTCCGCGTCCAGATCGTCGCGTATCACACGCTGTTCCTTTACGGTCTGTGTGGCTGCGGCCCGGACTAATGCAGCATCGTCTATGGGCTCGATGACCGGTTCCTGCATGACCATGCCCTCTGCAGGCGGAGTCGATGAAGTGCTGTCTTCTTCGGATTCGGGTTGTGCACTGGGCGCAGGAGAGGCCTGCAGGCGTTCATTAAGGGCGTCCAGCGCGCTGACTATGGCATTGGCCGGGTAAGGGTGACGGCGTTGCGCGATTTCATCGAGCATGGCACCCAATGTCGCAACCGTTTGTTGTAACAGTTGCAGATCTTCCGGCCGAGTGACCCGGCGGGCATTCGGCAGGCATTGCTCGAGACGCATGGCCAGATCGGCGGGCGGAATCAATCCGGCCGTACGCGAAATGCTGGCGAGCGTATGCGCTGAGCGCTCGAGTTGATCGCTTGCATCGCCGCCCGGCGCGCTGGTCCAGGCATTTATTTCCGTGACGAGCATCGCCAGATGCTGTTGTGCTTCCTTGCGGTAAATGTCAAAAAATGTTTTCGACACATGTACCGGGCCGATGGCAACCTCTTCCGGTTCCTGATCGGAAACCTGAGGAGCTGGTTCAGCCGGTCGCGCCGGAGGGCCTGCGTCTACAACCGTGGGCGATCCGGGCGGTGCGGCGGGGCCCGGCGTCGGCGCGGCCTTCAGCGCCGCGGCCATGGTGATTAGCTGCCGGGCATCGATAGCCAGGGGCTGCCGCGCAGAAAGTTCGCTCACCCAGGTGGAAAATGATCCGGCTGCAAGTTCGATCAAGTCGAGCAGCGCGGGTGTCGCCGGCCATTGACGCTCCAGCCAATGGTTCATCACCTGTTCGATTTCCCAGGCTGTTTCGCCCAGTTCATTGAGGCCGACCATGCGCCCGCTGCCCTTGAGCGTATGGAAACCGCGGCGTACGGTGGTGAGCGCGTCGGTGTCCTGAACGTTGGAGCGACATACGGGCAGGGCATCACCGATGGCAGCGAGGACTTCCCCGGCTTCTTCCAGGAATATGTCCAGCAATTCGTCGTCGGCCGATGCGGTCTGCGTATTTTGCGGCAGGTCGGTTGATGTTCGCTTTTCTGCGGACGGGGTTGTTGTGGACGTGGTGGTGGCGTCCTCCGCTTTTTCGGGGGGGCTTTCCGGCACTGACACGCCGGCAGCGGGAGGCGCATTGCGTTGCTCCAGCCGTTTAAAGAACACATCCAGCGCACTTTCCACCGGCGGCATTCCCCTGAGGCAGGGATCTAGGTAAAAGCCTATGCTGCTCAAACCCTCGACGATAGTATCCATGTCCCGATCTGACCAGGCCGGATCCGCACTTGCGCACTTCGCAATCAGTTTGTTGCATATGGACTGTATTTCCGCGGCGCGATCGAAACCGATGATCGACAGTGCGCCGTGGATTTGCTTGAGATACGGAGGCAACGAAGTCAGCGTATTGATACGTGCGGGGTCGCGCGCATAACCATCGAGAACCTGCTCCACATGCTGCAGATTGCTGGATATTTCCTTGGCAACCTGCATTTGCAGCTTCAGTCGACTGATCTCCTGGGTGAGATCCTGCCGCAGCCCCTCGGGCACGGGTTCCTCCGACTTGCCATTTACTGCATCGAGCAGCCATCCGCCCATGATTTCCACCTGCCTGCCCAGATCAGGTGGTACATCGGTGAAATGATCAACGATGTTTTCAATCAGTAGGAATGCGGATGCCATTTCCGTGATCATCAACTGGCTTTGCCGGGGATAGGGATTGGGCAGTCGGGTCGTTACCATGGCCACCAGGTCTATCATCCGGATCATCTGGACGTTGCCCAGATCATGGATTTTCGCCTTCAGCGCAGTCACGGAGTCACGGAGGGCCAGCAGTGCGCCCGCATCGCCGGAGACGTACTGTACCCACACATCCTTGATGGACTGTACACGCGCCCGCACTTCGTTGAGAGCCGGCTCCAGCCAGTCCATATCGAATTCCATCAGGCCGAGTAGATCCGGCTCAGGAAACAGGCTGTCGAGCTGGTAATGCTGTCTGATTTCGCGGATGCGCGTGGTAACCGTTGTGCATTTCGCAATGGTAAAGAGCACATCGCGCAGCAACAGGTTCAATTCGGGAGTTTCCCCTTTGGCCAGATCGCGCATGCGCAAATCAAGTTTGCCGCACAGGTTTTTTGCGCCCGTAGCCCATGGGTCCTGATCTTTTGAGCGCAGCAGGCCGTCGATCAGTCCTGTCGCAGCCCACCACAGGGATTTGGGCTGAGGCAACTGGGCGGCGATGAGGTTGAGTGCTTCCAGCGCACCACGCATGTCTTTGAGCCCATCGCGATCTTGAGAGTTGCGCATAACCACCAGCAGTCCGCGCTGAAAGCGTGAACGCTGCGCGAGCAGTGCCGCCGGGAGTTTATCCAGAGGTACGGCGGCAGTAGCGACGGGTGTCGGAGCTTTCGCAGTCAGATCCGGGAAAAAGAGGTCTTTCTCCGAGACGTCTGATTTGCCGCGGAGTACGGATACTTCGCGATATAACGGAAACAGCTTGATGGGGGCGTTGATGCCGCCTTTGGCGAGACCGTCTATGAATTCCTTCAGGGCGAGCACCGCGCGGTCCAGCGTGCCCACGGCGGACGGCCGGATCGATTTCTCTGCAGCAATGCCGGAGAAAGCATGTTCCACGGATTCGCAAAAACCCACGGCGCCGTCGAGTCCGAGGATGTTCAGCGCGCCGGTCACCTGGTGAATCTGCCCGGAGCATTTTTTCAATGCTGAGGATTCCTCGGGATTGGCCAGGAACAGCGCGATGTTTTCCCTGACGGATTTCAGGGCGTAATCGACCTCGGGTTTGACCCAGGATAACGTGGGGGCGAGAGGGGCGGTCATGGATGGGTTGGTGACTTTTTAAACGGCAGTCTTAACGGAGGGGCGCAGCGGCGGGCTACTTCAGCTTGAAGCCGGCGACCGAGCGCTTGAGCTCATTGGCCAGCGACGTCAGTTCTGTAGCTGATTGCGCGGTTTTCTGCGTACCGGCGGTAGTCAGCTGGGTGATGGTCAGGATGCCCTTCATGCTGGTGACGACCTGCGCAGCCGACTTGGCCTGTTCCTGGGTGGCGTTGGAAATTGCGCCGATGTGCTCGGCCAGCTGCGTCGAAACCTGTTCGATTTCGTGCAGTGCCTGCCCTGCCTGGTCCGCAACCCGTGCGCCTTCCACCACGCCCTGGGTGCTGCGCTCCATGGCCTCAACCGTGTTCTGCGTATCCTGCTGAATGATCTTCACGATCTCCGTGATGTGTTTGGTGGCTTCAGCCGAACGTTCGGCAAGGCGCTGCACCTCTTCAGCGACGACCGCGAAGCCACGGCCGGCCTCACCGGCGGAGGCGGCCTGTATGGCTGCATTCAGGGCGAGCACGTTGGTTTGCTCGGTAATTCCCGTGATCAGTTGCACGATTTCGCCGATTTCCTGGGAGCTTTCGCCGAGGCGCTTGATGCGTTTGGAGGTTTCCTGAATTTGTTCACGGATTTCATCCATGCCGCGAATTGCATTGCGCACAGCTTTCGCACCCTTTTCAGCGGCATCCAGGGAATTCTGAGCGACCCGGGCGGAGCGGTTCGCGTTTTCAGAGACCTGGTTGATTGAATGCGCGATCTGCACCACCGACTGTCCGGTGGACTTGATTTCCGCCGATTGCTTCTGGGTGGCAGCCAGTAACTGTGTGGCAATTTTTTGCGCACCGTCGGTGGCATGGGTTACCTGATCCGCCGCTTTGGTGATGCCGCTGACCAGCTGTCGGACCTGTTCGATCGTGTAATTGATCGAGTCTGCAATGGCGCCCGTAACATCTTCCGTCACTTTGGCCTGTACTGTGAGATCGCCGTCAGCGACCCGTCCCATTTCATCAAGCAGCAACAGGATGGCATCCTGATTCCTCTGGTTTTCCTGCTCGCTCAGCAATGCGCGCCGCCGCGCATCGTCAAGAAACACTTTGCCAAGCAGAAACAGGCTGGCCAAAGCCAGCAACGCAAACGCAATGGCGCCGCCGCTGTAGTATGTCTCCGTCGCGGTATCTTTCTGATAGGCATCCGCAAGATTCGTCGGCAACTTGAGCAGATTTTCGCTTGCGGCAAATACCTCACGATTGCCTTGCTTTGCGCTCGCCAGGGCGCTCATGCCGCTGACAATGGTGTTCACTCCCGTTGCAAACGGGGCGAAGACTTTGTTCAGTTCTGCCGCCCTGCGTTTGGCTTTTTCGTCGCTGATGGCTCGCACTGTACCGTCGCCTTTTTTCGTGCCTAGCAGGGCGTCCAGCGTCTGCTGATAATCCCTGGTGTTATTGCGCAGCGACAGGGCGACCTGCGGGTTGGGCGTTTCAGTGGACAGCAGGCGGAGTGCGTCGTCGAAGTTAAAGTTGGCGATGTCCGCGTGCAGCTGGCGGGCAAATGTAGTCGTGGAATAAGGTTCCCGCGCATCCATGGTTGCGGCAGACAGTTCCTGGGCTCGCAACGCGAGTTGCGGCGTTGCTTTCTGGATGCGTTCCTCGATGGTCTTCAGGTCCACCAGACCCTGCTGCTGAGCAAGAATCAGGTTGATGTTCTTTTCAACCGGAGCCCAGAGTTTGGCCAGTTCAGCAAGCGTACCCTGCATTGCGGACGGGGAAGGCGCGACTCCGATGTTGTTTTTTTCGCCGCCCTGAGTCAGTAGTTTCAGATTGCCATTAAACCGGTCACGGCTTTCCTTCAAATGGTTGAATGCAACCGGGATGCCCTGCACCGACTGCTGTGCACTGTTGGCGATCCTTTGCGAAAGCATCTGCATTTCAGTCGCGGTCGACACATAAACAGCCGTCTGTGCCGCCTCGCGGTTCTGCAGGGTGGCCAGCAGTGCCGCGGCCAGCAATAATACGGCCAGCAGGGCCAGCAGAATCCGGAATTGCTGCGTCACTGGCCTATTGCCGATGATTGGCAGTCCGCCCTGCGCCTCTGCCTGCAGTGGTAGTTCGGCTGCAGCAGCTTTGCCGTCCGGCTTGCGCGATGAAATAGATTTCAGAAGTTTCATGTTGAACCCCGGTTTTGCGTAAATTTGTTGTAGTTACACGCCGACCTGGAGAAAGTCGGGATGCACTATCAATTGATGTACTCCCAGTTGCTTCCAGGATTGCGTTTGCTGATCAATGAACTGCCCGGTTGCCCATGGCGATGCACCCTTGCTTTCGTCGACCTGTAGCTGTTCACTCCGGTACAGACCCAGCACCCGATCTACCAGCAGGCCGCAGTAAATCCGGTATTTGTCTGCGATCAGCAGCAGTCGTGAGTTTTCGGTGACAGTCGTTGCGACCCCATCGATAAAGGCCTGAAAATCCACGACGCTGTAGAGATTCCCCCGGATATTGGTTACACCGAGAAACCACGCACGCGTCAGCGGCACCGGATAAACCAGGGGTGCCGGAATGACTTCGCTGGTGTCGGCCAGATCGACCAGCCAACGGCTGTCTCCGGCCTGCACACCGAGTTTTGATGCGGACTGGCCGGCAGCAGGGTTGACCAGACGCGCGGACAGTGTGCGTTGGTAATCGCGTAGCGAGGTTTTTTCTGCCATGTTTCAGCCCAGAGCCGCTATTTTCGCCAGCAGGTCTTCCTGGCGAACCGGCTTTACCACGTAATCGCGTGCGCCCTGGCGCAGGCCCCAGACCTTGTCGGTTTCCTGACCTTTCGACGAGCAAATGATCACCGGAATATGCTTGGTTTCTTCGTCGCGGGTAAGTGCGCGGGTTGCCTGAAAACCGTTCTGGCCCGGCATGACTACATCCATCACCACCAGATCGGGTTTCAGTTGCTTCACCTTGGCCAGTCCGTCGGCTGCGCTGTCAGCTCCGAACACCTGGTAACCGCTTTTCGTCAGCATGTCGGTGAGATGCTGGCGATCTGTCGCGGAGTCATCAACGACAAGTATTTTTTTTATGGGCATGGTTTGGTACTCCTAAAAAGTTGTCAGGCCGGCGCTTTTTCACCGGTGTAATCCATTACGGCCCGGATCAAATCTTCCTTCTTGAAGGGCTTGGTCAGGTAGCGATCAGAACCTGAGAGCCGTCCGCGGGCACGGTCGAAAAGGCCGTCTTTGCTGGAGAGCATGATGACCGGCGTGTTCTTGTAAACGGGGTTTTGTTTTATGAGGGCGCAGGTTTGATATCCATCGAGCCTGGGCATCATCACGTCCACGAAAATAATTTGTGGCTGGTGGTCGCTGATCTTCGACAGGGCATCGAAGCCATCTTCAGCAAGGATGACTTCGTAACCGGCCTGCTGCAGAAACATTTCTGCGCTGCGACGGATCGTATTGCTGTCGTCGATGATCAGAATCTTGACGGCCTTTCTCCCTGCTGAAACCATTACTACCCCTCCTTTCCCCTGAGCGCCTGCCGATGCACTTATCCGGCACACATGCTGCAGCAATGCGGTATCTGGCTACCTATTTTTATTTGAAGCAGAAAGCGGGGATGCACATGTGAACGACAGGCGACTGATGTACGTAATTCCTGCCGGCATTCCGTGCGATACATATGCGGCGCTGTGTGCGACCACGCATGTTTTAGTGCCCCTGATTCAGATACGAGGGGAACGGTACTGGGTTATGGGGACAGTGACAAATCTAACAAACTGATAAGTTCGATGCTGTCCATGCGACTAGGGTGGGTATATTAACCATTAAATACAATGAGTTATGATGGGTTCGTAATTGTGCCAGGCACCCACTCAAAGTGTGACTAAGGTCACACTGCCCACCAGTGACGCACGATATGGAAGTAAACCGGCGCCGCAAAACACACTGATGCAACGCGGTCGAGCATGCCACCGTATCCTTCGACCATCATGCCCCAGTCCTTGACGCCGCGATCGCGTTTCATGGCCGAGAGCACCAACCCGCCGAAGAAGCCCATCAGCGTCGTGGCCAGCGCTACCAATGCCGCCTCTGTCACAGAGAATGGTGTCATCCATGACAACAGCATGCCGAGCACAACCGCGGTCGCGATCCCGCCGATTAGACCCTCGACTGTCTTGTTCGGGGACACCTGGGGGGCAAGCTGGTGTTTGCCAAAGTAGCGACTGCAGACATGGTGAAGAATGTCGCCACTTTGCACGATCAGCACCAGGAATATGATCAGGAAAATATTGCGGCCGGCGTAACCGGGGATGCGCAGATTGAGCAGTGCCGGTAGGTGCGATATGCAGTACACGGTCACCATCAGGGCCCACTGGATGGTGCCGGTGCGCTCCATGAACTTGATCGTATCGGACTTGACCGCCGACAGGATGGGCAGAAACAGAAAAGCGTAAGCGGGGATGAATACAGAATACATGCCGTACCACTCGACGCCAATCAGGAAATACTGGAATGGCAGCACGACAAAAAACGCCATCACCAGTGCCTGGTGGTCGCCGCGGCGGGTTGACGCGAGTGTCAGGAACTCGCGCAACGCCGTGAACGATACAAAGGCAAACAGCACGATGACGCCAATACGCCCGACGAGCAGGGCGAGGCCGATGGTGACGGTCATAACCCACCACGCCTGGATGCGTATGTTCAGATTGTCGATCAGCGAATGCGGATGGCCGTCTGCAACCTTCAGCTTCAGCCATGCGCCGAGTGCGGACACGGTCACCAGCAGTGACAGGAATCCGGCGGCCATCAACAGGGTCGTTTGCAGGTGGTTCATCGTTCGTTCGGCCGGGCCGCCTCCATGGTGGCGAGCAGGGCTGAGCGGATACGCCCAAGGAAGGCATCCTTGTCTTCGTCAGGCTGCAAGTGCAGCGGAGCACCAAAACTGATCGAGCACAGCAGCGGCACCGGCACTATTTCACCCTTGGGCAGCAGGCGGCCCAAATTGTCCATCCACACCGGCACCAGCTCTACCCCGGGGCACTGCTGGGCCAGGTGGTAGATGCCGCTCTTGATTGGCAGTAGCAGTTCGTCAGTAGTATTGCGGGTGCCCTCCGGGAAAATGATCAGTGAATCGCCAGCATGGACTGCGGCCGCCATGACATCCACCGGCTCGACTTCGCTCCCCTCCCGGCTGCGCTCGATGACCACGCCGTGCAATACCTCGTGGATAAGGTAGCGTTTAAGTGCGCTGGCCCCCCAGTAATCAGCACCGGCAACCGGGCGCGTGACCCGCCGCAGTCCGGCTGGCAGCGAGGCCCAGATCAGCGCGAAATCAGCATGGCTGTTGTGATTGCCGAAATAGATACGCTGCACCGGCGCAGGCGCGCAGCCGATCCAGCGTGCCTGCGCACCGGTAACCAGTCGCGTGAAGCGGGTCAGCACCCAGGACACTGCCTCGGGTACGGGGCGCCGCAGAAAAACAGCGTTATGCATCCTCTTCAGGGCTCCTGTCTTGGTCTTGTTCTGGTTGCAGCCGGCCGCTACAGGCGTTTGCATTGTAGACGAGCTGAGAGTCATCCGCGATGAGGAGATGCATTGACACTGAATCAACCGCTTTTGTATAGTCGGCGGGCTAATCCCATCGTTGTTGCGCAGAATTACGATACTCACCTGCCCGACGAAACCGGCATTCATCATTCACGGAGAATCAAATGTCCAGAATCACACTGCAGCAGGCCAACACCATTATTGAGAAAGCCTTTGCGAAGGCCAAGGAAATGAAAGTCAAGCCGCTGGCCGTCGTTGTGCTCGATGACTCCGGGCATGTGGTTGCTGCGCAGCGCCAGGACACCGCGACAATGTTCCGCTTTGACGTGGCGCTGGGCAAAGCATGGGCAGCGGTGGCAATGAGCTGCTCGAGTCGTGCGCTGGCTGGCCGCGCCAAGGAAAACCCTAATTTCATGGTCACGCTGGCGGCCACGGCGCAGGGTAAGTTCCTGCCACAGCCGGGCGCGGTACTGATCAAGGATGCCGCGGGCAACGTGCTGGGTGCCGCAGGCGCCAGCGGCGGTACCGGCGACGAAGATGAAGCCTGCTGCGCATACGGTGCGGAACAGGCAGGCCTGAAGGCGGTTATCTGATCCGCCGGCGAGGAATGAAATCGTGAGCGCAAACGCAGAAACCAAGACCAAGGGTGCCGTCAAAGGCGGTAACGGACGGTTTATATTTCCGCTGGCGGAAATGGGCAAGATCGAAGCCGGTACCGGCTATTCCACCGCGATGGGCCCGGTGGTGGAAGGCGAGCGCATGCAGTGCGCGCTGGTGACCAAGCCCAAGGGCACGGGATCGCGGCCGCACCTGCATCCCAATGAGCAGTGGAATTACGTGGTCAAGGGCACGCTGCGCGTCAAGGTCGGCGAAGGTGATGAGCAGCTGTGCGGTCCCGGTACGCTGCTGTATTTCCCGGCAAACATCGTGCATTACACGATCGCTACGCCGGAAGAGGATGTGGTGTTTTTCGCGGTCAAGGATTTGTCTCACGGCATTATCGGCAAGGCTGCCGACGGGACGATGGCGGGAGGTCACTACGATCCCGGCCACGGCCCCAAGCCCGCCTGATGCCGCGCGTCCTCCCCGCCCAGCCGGGTATGGTGCTGGCCGATGTCGATACGCCGTCGCTGATACTCGACCTCGACGCTTTCGAGCGCAACCTCAAGAAACTGCAGGGCTCGCTGGCAGGCCGCACGATCATGCTGCGGCCGCATGCCAAGAGCCATAAGTGTCCGCAGATCGCACTGCGCCAGATCGCGCTCGGCGCGGTCGGCGTGTGCTGCCAGAAAGTCAGCGAAGCCGAGGCCATGGTCGAGGGCGGTGTACCCGACGTGTTGGTGACCAATGAAGTCGTCGGCGCGGTGAAGCTGAAACGGCTTGCGGCGCTGGCGCGGCAGGCGAAGATTTCCGTCTGCGCCGATGATGCCGGCAACGTGGCACAACTGGATGCGGCGGCACGGGAATTCGGCGTCACCCTCGATGTGCTGGTCGAGGTCAACGTCGGCGCCAACCGCTGTGGTGTTGAGCCGGGCGAGCCCGCATTGAAAATTGCACAGGCGATCGCAGACTGCAAAAACCTGCGCTATGCGGGCCTGCAGGCTTACCAGGGTGGCGCGCAGCACCTGCGTAAAGTCGAAGAGCGGCGCGCCGCAATCGACGCCGCAGTTGCCGCGGTAGAGCGCACGCTGGCGCTGATCGAAAAAGCCGGCATTCCGCGGGGCAAGGTCACCGGCGCTGGCACCGGCACTTACCTGTTTGAAGCGACGAGCAAGGTGTACGACGAACTGCAGGTCGGCTCCTACATCTTCATGGATGCTGATTATGCGAAAAACGACTGGACCGAAAGCGGCATTCCGCGGTTCGAACACAGCCTGTTCGTTTG
Organism: Burkholderiales bacterium; assembly: GCA_037969525.1. GTDB lineage: Bacteria > Pseudomonadota > Gammaproteobacteria > Burkholderiales > SG8-41. The sequence continues at coordinate 14,415 of JBBKXO010000146.1, forward strand.
GACCACGGTGATGAGCCGCACCCGGCCCGACATCGCCATCGTCGATGCGGGTTTGAAAGCGTCGAGCGTGGACTCGGGCATGCCGCGGGTTGCCGATTCGAAAGCCGAGTTCCTCAAGGCGTCGGACGAACACGGTGTGATCAAGATCAACGGCGCGCCGGGATTTGCGCTGGGCGACAAGATTAAACTGATTCCCGGCCACTGCGATCCGACGGTGAATCTGTACGACCACTATGTCTGTGTGCGCGGCGGCAGGGTGGAGGCGCTGTGGCCGATCACGGCCCGCGGCGCGGTTTGGTAAGGGGCAAAGCATCATGGCAGCGATAGGCAAGATCGGTTTCATCGGCGTCGGCAACATGGGCAACCCGATGGCGGCTAATTTGCTGAAGGGCGGCTTCGACGTCACGGTATTCGACGCACGCGCTGAGACCACGGCGGCGTTCGTAGCCCAGCACGGTGGCAAGGCCGCGGCATCGCTCGCCGACGTCGCGCGCGGTGCCGATGCGATCATCACCATGCTGCCCGACGACAAGATCGTGCGTAAGGTGATGCTCGATGCTGGAGGCGCTGCATCCGCGCTCGCGCGCGGTGCCGTGCTGATCGATATGGGTACCTGCGATCCCACAGGCACGCAGAAAACCGCGGCCACACTGGAGGAGCTGGGTATCCACATGATTGATGCGCCGGTGATGGGTGGCGTGTTGTTCGCGAAGGATGCGACGCTGGATATCATGGCCGGCGGCAGCGCGGGACTGATTGAGCGCTGCAAGCCCGCGTTGAAAGCCATGGGTCGGGGTGTGACGCACTGTGGAACGATCGGTTCGGCGCACGCCATGAAGGCGCTGGCGAATTATGTCAATGCCTGCGCACTGATCAATGCCATAGAGGCGCTGACCATTGGCAAAAAATTCGGGCTGGATCAGAAAATGATGGCCGACGCTCTGGCGCAGATGTGCGCCGGGCGCAATCATCCGATCGAGAAAAAAATCATTCCGCAGATACTCACTCACAAGTACGCCACCGGCATGGCACTGAGCTTTATTGCGAAGGACGTCAAAATCGCCGTCGATACTGCGCACGCCATTGGCGCCGCGGTGCCGCTGGGCGAGAAGGTGTCGGAATTGTGGAGCGACGCGGTGGTGAAAGTCGGCGCCGGTGTCGATCAGACGGAAATTGTGCGCTACTGGGAGGACGCGACGGGCGTCAAACTCTGAGTGCGGTCCGGCGTGCGTCGGCGCAGCATCAGCAGGACCCAGAGCGTCGCTATTGCCGCAACCAGATGTTTGACGGTATGTCCGCTGATCGCGCCCGCAGTCAGCATATAGATGTTGTTATCGTAATTTTCGGCAACTTTGGCCAGCGTGTAGCAAGCAACGCCGTACAGCAGATAGTGCCGGTGTGTGTGGCGACCGGGAAATACGGTGATGACATAAGCGATGACCAGCAGCGGGGTGATCTGCACCCAGAGATAAATCCGCAGATCGTCGGTGAGTCTCCACCAGACTACGCTGGCCAATCCTACCGCCAGCGCAGGCAGGAGCAGTTGCCATTCCCGTTTCCGATCAAGGTGCTCGCTGAGCAGTGCGGCGAACAATCCCATAAAAGCTATCGTCATTGGCAAACGGTCCCACATCAATGAGTCGTTGGCAGGTGCGTAGTGGTAAAACCCGGAGCCGATAAATACCAGTGTCACGCCGAGGAAAAAGATCGCCCATGAGCTGATGGCGCCTGCTCCCGGATTGCTGCGGCACCACAGCACGCCTGCCGTGCCCACGATAAAGAAGGCAAGATTGGATATCATGTTGCTGCAGTTCGGCAGCCCCAGGCAAGGGCGGCTATCGGCAAAAACGTGATAGCGGGGATCTTGAGGGATGGGCGCAACCATCGACAGCAGATAGAGCAGCGGCGCGATGATGAGCAGTATCAGGCCGGCTTCGCGCCAGCCCAGACGGGTCCGCGGCGTATTTTTCATTCAGGCATGCTCCTGTAACTGCCACCATGTACAGGCCGGAGGATAAATCAAATCCTTTGCTGTCACCTATAATCGGACAGCTACGGCTTGCCTTACATTAAAAAGAGGAGGATTTCGGCAATGGCACAGGAAAAAACTAAAGTGGTATTGGGTACTGCGACGCCAGGCGGCGGCTTTCCCGCTTACGGCTGGCCCTACGCGGAAGTACTCAATGCGACCGACACGACGCTGAACATCGAGCCCATCAATACCAAAGGCAGTGGTGAAAACGTCGGCCGTATCGACAACGGCGAGCTCGACATTGCACTGGCGACCGGTGAAGTGACCTATGAAGCAGTCAATGGCATCGGCCGCGCGCCGTGCAAGAACATTCGTATCATCAACGCCACGTATTCACAGGCCGGCATGTTCATGGTGCGCGCTGACAGTCCTTACAAGACCATCAGCGATCTCGTCGGCAAGACTGTGGTGTGGGGCGCTGCAAGTTCTGGTTTTGTGGTGCTGGCGCGTTATGTAATGGACGGTCTGGGTCTTGATATAAAAAAGGACTTCGATGCGCGCCTGCTGGAAAAAGCGGGTGATGGCCCGCCATTGGTCAATGGAGGCGAGGCTGCGGCGATGTGGGGTGGCGGTGTCGGCTGGCCGCCGTTCATGAATATTGCGAAGAATCCGCAGGGCATGCGCTTCATCTCACCCAGCGCCGACGAGATCAAGCGCATCCAGGCCAAGCACACTTTCCTGAAACAGACGACCATGCCCGCGGGCAGCTATCCGGGGCAGACCGGACCGGTGAATTCCGTCGGTTCATGGCCATTCGTACTGGCGCGCGCTTCCCTACCTGACGATGTCGCCTATCGCCTTGCCAAGGCACTGCATCAGGGGCATGCCGCGCTGGCCGCCAAGCTGAGTCAGGCGCAGGAATCGACGCTGGAAAACACGCTGGCCGGAGCACCGACCCGGGACTTGATACATCCCGGGGTGCTGAAGTACATGAAAGAAATTGGTTTGTACTAAAAAACGTACTAAAAACCGTAGAGCCGGGCGGGGTTGGTCACCAGCACCCGCTCGCGCTGCGCGGCATCCGGCACCCAGTCGAGCAGCAGATCGGTCAGATCACCGTCGTTGGGTGTCGCGCCCTTGTGCATTACATGCGGCCAGTCGGTACCCCAGATTACGCGATCGACATTGGCATTGAGCAGCGCGTGCGCAAAAGGCACCGTGTCGGCATGCGGCAGCGGCTCACCGGAGATGCGGTATGGTCCGGTCAGCTTGACCCAGGCCTTGCCCGTCTGCATCAGCCGCAGCAGCGCCTGAAAACCCGGGGCCTTCAGTCCCAGCGATGTTTTCATGTATCCCAGATGACCGAGCACGATGGGCACCGGGAAATCCGCGAATGTGCGATCCAGATCCGGGAACTCATCAGCATGCATCAGGAATTCCATGTGCCAGCCCATCGGCGCCACGCGCGCAGCCAGCCGTTGCAACATATTCAGCGGCAAGGTGCCAGGCTTGCGATCCTTGACGTCGACGATGTTGACGCGCACGCCACGCACACCCGCTGAATTCATGCTTTTCAGTTCGGCATCGCCTATGGACGGATCGACCACTGCGACGCCGCGCAGGCGCTGCGGATCGTTTTTCATTACATCGAGCATTGCCGAGTTGTCGGTGCCGTAGACGCTGGGCTGTACCAGCACCGCGCGGTTGACGCCCAGCGTGTCGAGCATGTGTCGGTAATCCGTCAGCAGACAGTCGGGCGGCGTGTAAACCCGGGCCGGCGAATAATCATATCGCGCTGCAGGACCCAGAACATGGGCATGCGTGTCACAGGCCAGTACAGGCATTTTCAGTTTTGGCGCGCGCGGGCGAAAATCCGGCGGCGCACACAGCGGTGCTGCGGCGGTAGGAGCGTTCACTGACATGTGGAGATGTGGTTTAATATAAGTTGTTGTTTTATATGAATAATTATGCTGTCTCTGGCTGCGCCGCCTTCAGTCCGGGCATCTCGAATTCGATGGCCTGGAGCTCCGCTGAGAGCGAGGCCATTTCTGCTTTCGTCAGTTCGACCAGCGGCGGGCGAACGGTGGCCCATTGCGGGTCATTGCTGTAATGCGCGATGCCGGCTTTCAGCGCAGCAATCATCAGATATTTCTTGCCGAAGGTGTTGCGTGCTACATCGAGCGCTTTTTGCTGCGCGTCGGCGTCCGGCTTCTGCCATTCGCGGTAGAGTTTGTCGATGGCTGCGGGGTTGACGTTGGCGGTTGCCGAGATACAGCCGGCGCCGCCGTTTTTCATGTTGGCGAGCAGGAAGGATTCGCTGCCGACGAACATGTCAAAACCGCTTTTGGCAAAGGCGTCGAGGAAAACCTTGGTGTTGTTCCAGTCGCCCGAACTGTCTTTCATGCCGGCGATGGCGGTCGGATATTTTTTCAGCAGTCTTTCGACCAGCTTGGGGGTGATGCCGACCACAGCTACAGGCGGGATGTGGTACAGGTATATGCGCAGCCTGTCGTCACCGACGCGCTCGATGATTTCGGAATAATTGCGGTAGAGGCCTTCGTCGCTGACGCCCTTGTAATAAAACGGCGGCAGCATCAGCACGCCCGCGCAGCCCGCTTTGACAGCATGTTCGGTCAGGCGCACCGAATCAGTCAGCGCGCAGCAGCCGGTGCCTGGCATCATGCGCGACGGATCAACGCCTGCGGACAGCAGCGCATCCAACAATGCGGTGCGCTCGTTGAACGACAGCGAGTTGGCTTCGCTGTTGGTGCCGAAGGCGGCCAGCCCGGAACCCTGTGCCACCAGCCATTTGCAGTGCGCGATAAATCGTGCGGTATCGGGATTGAGGTCTTGATCGAAGGGCGTCACCACCGGGGCGAGCACGCCCTTGATGCGTTGCGATTTGCTCATGGCATTGTTCCTTGCGGCAGACTCGTTGAAAGAAGGATGTAATTGGTGAACCCGCAGGCGCCGCAGCGCGCGTGTGTCAGTCCACATAGGATAGCACTGCGACCGCCGCGCCCCAAATGTGGCGGTGATTTGCATTGTCAGCGTCGAGGACCGTTGTTAAGCTTGCGGGCCGGTTGCGGTGCTGCCGCGTTTATAACAACAGGAGGGGAATCCATGTCTCGTTCCATATTCGCCGTTGCTGCCTTGCTGGCGCTGTCGCCGGCAGTTCAGGCCGCAGACTATCCGACGAAGTCAGTGCGCATGGTCATCGCGTTTTCACCTGGTGGCCCCAGCGATATCCTGTCCCGACTGATCGGCACCAAGCTCTCTGAACGCATGGCGCAGCCGTTCGTGTTTGACAACAGACCCGGCGCCGGGGGCAATATCGCCGGCGAAATCGTCGCCTCCAGTCCGCCGGATGGTTACACGCTGATGATTGCCAACAACAGCGTGCTGGCCGCCAATGCTTCGCTCTACAAGAAAATGACCTTCAATCCCGCCAAGGATCTGGTGCCGGTGGTGTGGGTGGCATCACAGCCCAACATCCTGGTGGTGCACCCATCGGTGCCAGCAAAATCCGTGAAGGAACTGGTGGCGTACCTGAAATCAAAACCGGGGCAGATCAACTATGCGTCCTCCGGCAACGGTGCCGCCGCTCATCTGGCGGCCGAGCTGTTTAAGAGCATGACCAAGACCGACATGGTACACATTCCGTTCCGGGGCGCAGCACCAGCACTGGCGAACGTACTTTCCGGACAGACTCAAGTGATTTTTGCGACGGCGCTGTCGGTTAAAGCGCACCTCGACGCCAACCGCCTGCGGCCGCTGGCGGTGACGACGACCACGCGCATGGACACCATGCCACAGCTGCCGACGGTGGCCGAGGCAGGGGTGCCGGGATTTGAGGCTTCGACCTGGCACGGGCTGGTTGCCGTGGCGGGTACGCCGCGCGCAGTCACGACCCGGCTCAATACTGAAGTCAATGCCGTGCTCAATGATGCGCAGGTGCGCAAATTCCTTGAGGGCCAGGGTGCCATTGTGCAGGGTGGAACCGCAGAGAAATTCGCGGCGTATATCAAATCTGAAATTCCGAAATGGGCGAAAGTCATCAAGGATTCAGGCGCGGGTGTCGATTGATCGCAGACTCTCGGAGCATTTAAGTTGGCCGAACTCAAAATGACGGAACTCAAGATACTGGGCGCAGGCCCGGTCAAGCGCGGTGTTACGCAGATTGCAGCGCAATTTGAAAAAGACACCGGACATCGGGTGACCGTAGAATTCATCGGCGCGCCCACAGTGCGTGAGCGCGTACTGGCCGGTGAAATGGTGGATGTCGCTGTCGTGCCGCAGTCGGCGATGGAGGAGTTTGTTGCGCAGAACATGGTTAAATTGAATACGCGTGTAACCTTGGGCCGATCACGCATGGGGCTGGCGATACGCAAGGGCATGGCCGTGCCGGACCTGGCAACTGTAGACACTTTCAAACAGGCTGTTGCCAAAGCGGACGCCGTGGTGGTCAACGTCGCCTCCAGTGGCAACTACGTAGTGAAGCTGCTTGAAAAACTGGGGTTCAGCGCCGACAAGGCAGTAAAGCAGGCGGATACTGTAAAGGTCATGGATCACGTGGCATTGTCACCGCAGTATCTGCTGGGCGCCGGTCAGCTGCCGGAAATCCGCGAACTGATCGACAAAGGCGTGGCGATTGCGCTGGCCGGTCCGCTGCCGGATGACCTGCAAAGCATTACTGGATATGACGCGGCGGTAACCGCAGCGAGCACCAACGCTGCGGTGGCCGCGGAATTCGCTGCGTATCTCGCCAGTCCGGCGGCGCGGTCGGCCATGGCGGCCACCGGGATTGATTGAACAGGAACTGTCTGATGATCACCTTGAAAGTGCTCAGCGCCGGCGCGGTCAAACGCGGCGTTGCACGCGTTGCGGCAGCATTCGAAAAGGATACCGGCACCAGGGTTGAGATCGAGTTTGCGCCGGTGCCCGAACTGCGCAAGCGCGTTGCTGCAGGTGAAACCGCTGATGTCCTGGTGGCGACGCCGGCGGCAATGGACGAAATTGCCGCGACAAATAGAATCATTGCCGACAGCCGCGGTTATATCGGTCGCTCGCGCATGGGCGTGGTCATTCATGCTGATGCGCCGATGCCGTTAATCACCGATACTGCGTCGTTTAAACAACTGCTGCTCGGAGCGAGCCATGTTGTGCGTAACGAGGCTTCCAGCGGGATTTATTCCGAAAAACTGCTCAACAAGCTGGGCCTGACGGTACAGAATGGAGCGAAAATCGTTGTGGTCAAAACCGGTTCGGCCGTCATGCAGTACGTTGCTGATCATCCGCCGCAGGCCGTCGGGCTTGCGCAGATATCCGAGCTGATGGTGATGATGGAAAAGGGCTGTACGGTCAAGCTCGCCGCGCCGCTGCCGGATGAAATCCAGAACATGACCAGCTATGACGCCGTGGCGATGACTGGCGCGCCGGCGGCTGCAGTTGATTTGTCGCGGCGTTTGGCATCAGCCGACGCCAAAAAGATTTTTGCTGAAACCGGTATTTCGTGAGCCCACTCTCTGGAGAACAACATGAAGCACAACATCGCGGCCCTGGCGGGTCTTTTTTTAGGATTGAGCACGGCAGTGCATGCCGCTGAAATCACCGTAATGAGCGGAGGCGCGGTGGAGCCGGGTTTGAAGGCGGCAGCTGCAGCATTTGAAAAAGAGTCCGGGCACAAGGTCAAAATTACCTTTAACACCACGCCGCAGATGCGCAAGCGCGTAGCTGCAGGTGACGCCTTTGATGTGGTCATTGCGCCCCCGGCGGCGGTGAAAGAGTTTGCGCAGGCCGGCAAGGTGGAAGAAGGCGGCGTTGATATCGGTCGCGTTGGTTCGGGCGTTGCAGTACGGCCGGGCGCGCCGGTACCGGCGATTGCCACTGGAGACGACATCAAGAAGGCCGTGCTCGAGGCGGAGTCCGTGGTATTCAACCGCGCATCCACTGGCATTTACTTTGAGAACCTGCTGAAGAAAATGGGCGTGTGGGACCAGGTGGAGCCCAAGACCACCCGCTATGCCACTGGCGCGGAGGTCATGAAACACACCCTCAAAGGCAAAGGCAGGGAGGTCGCCTTTGGCCCGATCACCGAAATTTTGCTCGAGAAGGAACACGGACTGGTGTTCGTCGGGCCGTTGCCGGCTGAAGTGCAGAATTTCACGTCCTACACTGCGGTGCCCATGAGCGCCGGCACGCAGAAGGATGCGGCGCAGGCGCTGGTTAAATTTCTCGGTGGTGCCGTAGGCAAACCGCTGTTCGTCGCCGCAGGTATTGAATAAGCTGCGTGTCCGGGGGGGGGCTGCCACCGCTTCCGGGGTGCATCGCCGTGAATATGTAACCGCCCTGTTACACAGGCAACAGTCTGTTGCACATGGTTTGTTTACAGCAGTTATCCGCTTTGCGTTAATGGCTACAGGCGACCACAACAAGGAGGTATGCCATGAACGCGAAAAAAACCATGATAGTTGTATCGACGATTGCTGCTGCAGTAACTGCTTTGACTGTCGCGCTTCCCGCGTCGGCAGACGATCAGCGCGGATCGCGCTGGGAACAGCGGAGCGCGGCGGTGCGCCATGCCGATTTCCCGGGGCCACAGCGGCGAGAAACTGAGCGTCGGGTAAGCCATCATCGTCCGCCGGTTGTGTATCAGCGCCCGGTCTTCGTGCAGCGGCCAGTGATCGTACAACGCCCGGTGGTTGTGGAGCGCACCGTGGTCATTGCAAGGCCGGCTCCGGTCTACTACCCGGAGCCACGGTACGTGCACGCATCTGCGCCGGCGCCGGTGTACTACGATCAACCGGCAGTGTATCGGGATGATGACCGCAATCCGGCGGGCGCCATTGCCGGTGCGGTCATTGGCGGTGTGATCGGCAGCCAGGTTGGAGGCTATGAAACCCGTGGCATTACGACCGTGATCGGCGCCATTTTCGGCGGCATCATCGGCAGCGGTTTCTGACCGCATCACGTCACGCAACAGACAAAGGCAGCTGCGGCTGCCTTTGTTTTTTCATGACCGTCGTTTATGCCCGGCTCGCTGTTTCCGGGCCGGCAACTGCTCAGGGCCGTGTGAACTCGACTATATCGAACCCGCAGTAACGGTCCACCAGGTAAATCAGGCCGCGGTCATCCACGTCCGTGTCATTGGTCTGCGGACACGGTTTGCCGCCGCAGGGCTCCGGGATGTACCAGCCCACTTCCTGGGGCGCTGACGGATCAGCGATGTCGACGATGCGCAGGCCACCCGCGAACCACGCGCAGTAGAGCAGCGTATCGCCGCCTTTCCAGTTTTCCTGGAACTGGTGGGCGCCGAAGCGGCCCGGCGCGGTGCGGCTCCACGGGCTGTCGAGTTCGCTGACTTCGAACAAAGAAACCGGTTTGATATTGGTGAGGTCGGTGACATCCAGCACCCACAGGCAGCCATGCGGGCGGCCACGGCGGCGTGCCATTTCCTCGGCATCGTGGGCGTGGTCTTCTTCGTCGATGGCGACCGCGATGCGTTTGCCGTCGAGTTTTTTCAGTACCGGCATGAAGGTTTGCGAAGGTTCGGGATAAGGCGGGTGGTAATTGTAGGCACCGACGGTTTGCGGCTTGCGTATGTCGGTGACGTCGATCACGCGTACGCCGCCATGCCAGCAGCCGGCCCATAACTCGTTGCCGAACCGGAGTGTGTGATGGAGCCGGTGCTGGCGACCCGACCAGGTCGGCTTCTCACCGCCGGCAATGTGCTGTCCCGGCATCCACCAGCGCGACACTTCCTCGGGTTTGGCCGGATTGCGGATGTCGTAGGTGACGAGGATGTTGCCGATAAAGCCCTGCATCTCGGTGGTGATGTAGGCGTAATCCTTGTCCATGTCAAAGCGGTGCACGCCGCGGCCATGGGTTTTCTGGAAATGGATTAGTTTCGGCTTGGCCTTGTTGGTTACGTCATACAGGCTGAAACCGCCGCGTTCGTACGGCTTGCGTTCGGCCTCTTCGACCGCGGGGATGTCGGCGACGGCAACGCCCAACTTTGCCGCAAGTTCAGCGTGGGTGGCGTCGCGACCGAGTTCGGCCTTTAACCGTGTGCGCAACTTGGGCAGTTCATCCGCCTTGCGGCCGATGGCCGTCATGTTGCGCTCACTGTTGATGATCATCAGGTCGCCGATCACGCGCGCCTTGTGGCTGTGCGAATCAGGATCGGCCACATTGATCTGCGCCACAATGCGCGGATTTTTGGCGTCTGATATGTCAAGAATGCTGGTGCCGAGTTGCTGCTTGTTCGGGATATGACCGACATAGGCATGTTTGCCCTCCACATAGACCTGGCCCGCGCCAGGCAGGTCGAGGTGAGACAGGCGTTTTACGTTGTGGGCGAGGGTGCCGGGTTTGCTGATGGTGTCCATAATGAGATTGTCCAGGATATGGTGTGCGTATGCAGTGAGATGCAAAGTCTACCGCATGGTCGCGACTATCGCTCGGTTTGGCTCGGTTAGAATATGCGCAGTCCGTCAACACTTCAGCACTAGTGATTACCTCAGGAGGAGTCCAGATGGCGCGCCAGAAAAAGCGTCCGGAAGAATTGCGCAGTCACCGCTGGTTTGGTACCCGGGGACTGCGCTCATTTACTCATCGTTCGCGCGCGCTGCAGATGGGATATACGATTGAAGATTTCGCCGG
>JBBKXO010000147.1:0-3729 GCA_037969525.1 Burkholderiales bacterium
CCCGCGGGCACGTCGAAAGCCATCGTCGCCAAACTGCATGGTGAGGTCGTCAAAATGATCGCGAAACCGGATGTGAAGTCACGCGTTGAAGGGCTTGGTTTTGAAATCATCGGCAGTTCGCCGGCCGAGTTCACAGCACAGATCAAGGTCGAAGTCGAAAAATGGACCAAGGTGGTCAAAGCGGCGGGCATCAAAGTCAATTAACGAGGGCAGTGCGCTGATGCGCATGCACAGAGACAGTCATGCGCATCATTGACATCCGCGAGACCGCCGTTGCGCTGAACTCCAGTCTGCGCAACGCGGTATTCGATTTCAGTGAGATGACGACTTCGGTCGTCGCGGTAGTCACCGACGTCATTCGCGATGGCAAACCGGTGACCGGTTTTGCCTTCAATTCCACTGGACGTTACGCCTGTGGTGCCGCGATGCGTGCGCGTTTCATACCGCGCATCCTCAAGGCCAAACCGGAATCGCTGGTGAATGCCGCGGGTGACAATCTCGATCCGGAAAAAATACTCGCCTGCATGATGCAGCGGGAAAAGCCTGGTGGCCATACCGAGCGTTCGGTGGCCATCGGTACCATCGAAGTGGCGTGCTGGGATGCGGCGGCAAAAATCGCCGGTTTGCCGCTGCATGCGCTGATTGCAAAAAAATACAATAAAAACAACATATTAACCAAAGTCCCTTGCTATGTCGGCGGCGGCTGGTATGAGCCGGGCAAAGGCATCCCCGAACTGCTCGACGAGATCCGCGGCAAGCTGGCGCAGGGTTACCGCACCATGAAGATCAAGGTCGGCGGTATGTCCATTGCGGAGGATATGGCGCGCGTCGAGGCGGCATTGAAGGTTGTGGGTGCCAGCGAAAATCTGGCAGTGGACGCCAACGCGGGCTTTGATCGCGTACGGGCGTTGGCCTATGCGCATGCACTGGCGCCCTACAACCTGCGCTGGTTCGAAGAGCCCACCGATCCGCTGGACTTTGCGCTGCTCGCCGATGTGGCGGCGATATACGACGCGCCGATCGGCACCGGTGAAAACCTGTTCTCGACGCAGGACGTGCGCAATCTGGTGCGCTTCGGCGGCCTGCGCGCCGACCGCGACATTATCCAGACCGATGTGCCGCAGTCGTATGGCATTGCGCAGTTCGCGCGCACGCTCGCCATGCTGCAGGAACACGGCTGGTCACCGCAATCGGTGTTTCCGCACGGCGGCAACCAGATGACGCTGCATATCGTCGGCGGCTTCGGCCTCGGTGGCTGCGAGGCCTATCCCGGCGTGTTCGGGCTGTTTGCGGGTTTTGCCGATGATGCGCAGGTGGAGGAGGGGTATCTGCAACTGCCTGACCGCCCCGGCATCGGCTTTGAAGCGCAGAATGCGCTCTACGCGATCATGCGCGAGATGGTCGCCGATCTGCACGTCTGATCAAGCATATCCACTCAACAGGAGAAGGACATGAACTTGCGGTTGCTCACCGTAGCTGGATTGCTGACTGTGGCGCACGTGGCGCAGGCTGCACAGGAATACCCGAACCGGCCGGTACGGGTGATCGTATCTTTTGCCGCCGGCGGACCGGCGGATTTCGTGGCGCGTTTGATCGGGCATAAATTGTCCGAACAATGGAAGCAGCCGGTCGTCATCGACAACCGCGGTGGCGCCGGCGGCAACATCGGCACGGCGCTGGCCGCGCAGTCGCCGGCCGACGGGTATACCTTTTTGCTGACGACGTCCGTATTTATTGCCAACCCGAGTCTGTACCGCAAGGCCGGCTATGATCCATTCAAGGATTTTGATCCGGTGGTACTGACCAGCACCTCTGCCACCATCGTGTCCCGGCATCCGTCGTTCAACGTCAAGTCGATGCAGGATCTGGTGACGCTGTCGAAGGCGGGCGCGATACCTTACGCATCACCCGGCATCGGCACCGCCGGACATCTGGCCGCGGAACTGTTTCACACCATGACCGGCGCCCAGCTGCAGCAGGTGCCGTACAAGGGCGCGGGCCCGGCGATGACCGGATTGCTCGGCGGCGAAGTCAAACTGGGCTTTACCGCGGTGCCGCCGCTGATCGGATTGTCCAAGGCGGGCAAACTGATCCCGATCGCAGTAACGAGTCCCAAGCGCCTGAGCGTGCTGCCCAACGTGCCCACTGTCGCCGAATCCTATCCGGGTTTTCAGGTCGACAACATGTATGGCGTGCTGGCACCCAAAGGCACCCCCAGGGCGGTCGTGCACAAGGTCAACGCCGACATTGTGGCCGTGCTGAACCAGCCCGCAATCCGCCAGCGACTGGAGGCCGACGCATTCGATGTCGTGGCAGATACGCCCGAGGAATTCGGCCGATACCTGCGTGCAGAATTTACCAAGTGGGCCAAGGTGATCAAGGCTTCCGGCGCGCGGGTCGATTGATATCGGGACGGCTGCAGGAGTGCGGACATTACTGTTTGTTGCTGATCAGGTTCCGGCCAGTGCGTTCCGGCGCGTGCAGCGTTGTATGCGAAAATGCATGCACCACTTACTGAAACGGACGCCTTTCAGCGCAAACAACCGTCCATGAAAAGCCTTAAGCAGTTGTTCGAAAGCAATCGTCTGTGGTCTGAGCGCATACGCCGCGAGGATCCTGATTTTTTTCCGGCACTGGCGCGGCAGCAGTCGCCGCAATACCTGTGGATCGGCTGTTCCGATAGCCGTGTGCCGGCCAACGAAGTCGTGGATCTGCTGCCCGGTGAACTGTTCGTGCATCGCAATGTGGCCAATGTCGTGGCACATACTGATCTCAACTGCCTGTCGGTGATCCAGTTTGCGGTCGATGTGCTGAAAGTCCGGCACATCATGGTGGTCGGTCATTACGGTTGTGCAGGGGTCAATGCCGCCCTGCGCGGCGACCGTATCGGCTTGAGTGACAACTGGCTGCGGCATGTGCAGGACGTGCGCCAGAAACACGAGGTTCATCTGGGTACAGTCGACAACGCCGCACGGCGCAGCGACCGGCTGTGCGAACTCAATGTCATTGAGCAGGCGGCTAACGTCTGCCAGACCACGATTGTGCGCGATGCCTGGGAACGCGGGCAGCCGCTGGACATACACGCCTGGGTCTACGGTCTGCAGGACGGTCTGATGCGGGACCTGCGCTTTACCGTGGCATCGCTGGACGAAGCCTCATCGTCTTACGAACCAGCGATATCCGGACTGTCCTGAAGCGGATTTCCCGGCACCTGCTGCCGGATTTCAGATGATACCGGCAGTACGCAGCGCGGTGATTTCAGCCTCGCTCTTGCCCAGCAGTGCCCGCAGTACGTCATCGGTGTGCTGGCCGAGTAATGGTGGCGGCACCTGGTAATCGAGCGGCGTGCGCGAATATTTGATCGGATTGGCCACCAGCGGCACTGAGCCTGACAGCGGGTGCGGCACATCGACCTGCATCTGCCGGTGTTTGATTTGCGGATTGGCGAAGACTTCATCGAGCCGATGTATGGGACCGCAGGGCACACCCAGCGGATCCAGCAGGGCGATCCATGCTGCGGTGGTTTTCTGTTTCATGGCCGGAGCGATCACCGCTATGCAGGCATCGCGGTTGGCGATGCGCAGCGCATTGTTGCTGAAGCGCGGATCTGCTGCGACTTGCGGAATGCCGGCGGCCATACAAAAACGCTGGAACTGACCATCATTGCCGATGGCGAGTATCACGTCGCCATCCTGGGTCGGAAATGTCTGGTATGGCACGACATTGGGA
>JBBKXO010000148.1:0-3697 GCA_037969525.1 Burkholderiales bacterium
GCCAACGGCGCACGCATCCGGCTCGCGCCGCACAAGGACTGGGCGATCAACAAGCCTGTGTTGAAGACTCTGGCCAGGCTGGAGGAAATCCAGAAGGCGAGTGGCAAAGCCTCGCTGGCCGACGTGATCGTGCTCGCAGGCTGCGTGGGCGTGGAGCAGGCGGCTAAGGCCGCCGGGGTGGCGGTCAAAGTGCCGTTTGCGTCGGGCCGGGTCGATGCCAGCCAGAATCAGACCGACGTCGAGTCCTTCGCCGTTCTCGAACCCGTGATCGATGGCTTCCGCAACTACGGCCGTGGCCAAGGCGACACGCCGACCGAAGCCATGCTGGTCGACAAGGCGCAAATGTTGACCCTCACCGCGCCCGAAATGACGGCGCTGGTCGGCGGCCTGCGCGTGCTCGGCACCAATGCCGACGGCACCCGGCACGGCGTGTTTACGGACAAGGTGGGTGTGCTGAACAATGACTTCTTCATCAGGCTGCTCGACATGGACACGGAGTGGAAGGCGACCGATGCCAGCGCCGAGGTGTTCGAGGGCCGTGACCGCCAGAGCGGCAAGGTCAAGCACACCAGCACGCGCAACGACCTGGTGTTCGGTTCCAACTCGGTGCTGCGTTCCTATGACGAGGTCTAAGCCAGCGCCGATGGCAAGAGTAAGCTGGTCAAGGACTTCGTTGCTGTGTGGGACAAGGTGATGAACCTGGATCGCTTCGATCTCGCGTAATCCGGGGCGAGCCGCGTTGCAGGATGTTCAGCGGATAGACTTGTGAAAGTGAACGGCGTTGACCTCTAAAGGGCGCAGGCGGAAAACGGGCCGGATGACACTCCGGCCCGTTTCGTTTTTGCGGGTCGCTGCGGATGCGGTGGTTGTCGTTCCGCTTGCGGGAGCGGCGCTGCGTCTGCTAGAAGATGGGTTTCCGCGAATCACCGGAAGTGAGTCTTGATCGAACCTGTAATTGAACGATTGCGTCGGCGCAGCCTCGGCGACCTGCACACCCAGCTCGCGGGCTTCGTGCGCGCCCGCTTGTGGCTGCAGGTGCTGCTCGCCATGTTTCTGGGTATCGCGGCAGGCATCGCGATGGGGCCAGGTGCCGGCTGGGTAGCGCCGGCTACTGCGTATACGGTAACCAACTGGCTGGCGCTGCCCGGACATATTTTCCTGGCGCTGATTCAGATGATCGTTATCCCGCTGGTCGTCGCCTCGATCGTGCTCGGTATGGCGGCGGGTGGTGGGGTTGAGCAGCTACGACGCACGGGCCTGCGCGTGGTGGTGTTTTTTGTGTTGACGACGATAGCCGCTGTGCTGATCGGCATCGCCGTCGCACTGGTCATCCGTCCCGGTGATTATGTGGACAGCAAGCTGGTGGCCAGCGTCACCGAAACCGCTCCGGTAGCTGCAAACGCTGCCCCGCGTGCGCCGGGAATCGGCGATCTGCCTGCGCGTATCGTTGAACTGGTGCCAAGCAACCCGCTGCGTGCCGGGCTGGAGCAGAACATGATGCAGGTGGTTCTGTTTGCTGCACTGCTGGGCATCGCTTTGATGACACTGTCCAAAGAAAATGCAAAGCCGCTGCTGGACCTGTTGCGCGCGGTGCAGGCTGTGACCATGGTGGTGGTGCACTGGGCCATGTATCTGGTGCCGCTGGCGGTATTTGGATTGCTCGCGCAGATCACCACGCGGCTGGGGCTGGATGCGCTGCTCGGGGTCAGTGTCTATGTCATCACGGTGCTGCTGGGGCTGGCTGGAGTGGTGTCCATGTATTTGACGCTGTACGTGCTGAAGCGACGGCAGTCACCGCTGGTGTTTCTGCGCGCGGCACGCGAGGTACTGCTGCTGGCATTCTCGACGTCGAGTTCGGCGGCAGTGATGCCGGTGTCGCTGCGCACGGCTGAAGACAAGCTGGGGGTCAGCCCGAGCGTGGCGCGGTTTGTGATTCCGCTGGGCACCACCATCAACATGGCAGGCACGGCGCTGTACCAGGCCGTGGCCACGCTGTTCCTCGCCCAGGTTTATCAGGTCGACATCGGGCTGAGTGGCCTGGTGCTGATCGTGGTGCTGGCGGTGGGTGCGTCGATCGGCTCGCCCGGCACACCGGGTATCGGCATCGTCATTCTGTCGATGCTGCTCGGCACTATCGGCATTCCGGCCAGCGGCATCGCGTTGATCATCGGCGTGGACCGAATACTGGATATGTGCCGCACGTCAGTGAATGTCACGGGAGACCTGATTGCGTGCACGTTACTGGATAACAGTAATGGCAGAATACCGGATCGGCAGTAGATTGTGGGGTAATTGCGCCCAAGTTGCTTGAGTAGCTATTCGTGTGTAGGAGTAACATATGGATTTTCAATCGCGCAAAAAATCATTAGCAAGGCGATATGGCCGATAGTTCCAGTCACACGCTGGTCTGCAGCGTGCTCTTCGTCGACATGCCCGATTATTCGAAGCATAGCGTGGCCGAGCAGCTGCTCTTGAAACGCGTATTTAACCGCGTTCTCGAAAATGCCCTGAAGCCCGTATCCGAACACGACCGGGTGTTGCTCGACACCGGGGATGGGGCGGCATTGACTTTTCTCGGACCACCAGAGGATGCTTTATTTACCGGGCTTGCAATGCGCGAGAATAAAGATGATCTGCCGATGCGCATGGGTATCAACCTGGGACCGGTGCGATTGATGAATGATTTGAATGGCCAGTTGAACATTGTCGGTGACGGTATCAATGTCGCGCAGCGGGTGATGGATTTTGCACAGCCCGGGCAATTGCTGGTATCGCGTCCCTTTTTTGAGGTGGCGTCGCGGCTGACCAAAGAATACGCTGCACTGTTCAAAGCAGAGGGCGCGCGCGACGACAAGCATCAACGTAGCCACGAGGTTTATTCCGTGGTTGCAGAAGCCCATTCCGGCCTGCGCGCGTCGGAGACTGAAGTGCTCATGCGCACACGGCGTGATTTCGTGGCCAGGGTGGTGCGGGAAGTGGTGCCTGAGGCTGAGCCGGATTTGAAAGCCATTGATTCGGAACAAACGCGGCGGGAGGCCAGCATCTTCGATGCCGGCAGTAACATGATTATTTCGGGCTATACCGAGGCCAGCGTCAATAAGGCCCTGGAGGACCTCGCGGCACAGGGTGCGCGGGCCCTGTCACCCGCGACCAAGGTCAGCAACAAATGGATAGCAACTTCCGAGCATCCGCGGGTGAAGGTTGCGGAATGCAAGGTGGTGGATCTGGGCATGAGCCGTGTCATTACCGGACCTACGCGCGAGACAGTGGCCGCCAAGGTTGAGGAACTGGCGTCAATGGGCTATCAGCTGGTTCAGGACATCGAACAGGCCGGTAACATGTGGACAGCGGTGTGTGAGTCGAATCGCTAGGGTGTGACGGGATCGCAAGCGCGATAAAATAGGCGGCATCTGCATCAGGAGGCCAGACTATGGACGACGGCGTAATTACCATCAAGGACAAACCTGCATCCGGACCGGTGATCCGGCTGCATGACGACGACAATGTGCTGATCGCACGCGGCGATATTGCGATCGGGGCCAAGCTTGTCGAGGGGCTGACGGCCAAAAGCCAGGTGCCTGCAGGCCACAAGATTGCTTCGCGGGCGATCAAGAAGGGCGAGCCGGTACTCAAATACGCGGTAACCATCGGTTTTGCTTCGGCTGACATTCCGGCCGGCACTTACGTGCATTCGCAT
>JBBKXO010000149.1:0-2721 GCA_037969525.1 Burkholderiales bacterium
ATCGTTGACCAGAGCGGGGTGCGGCGTAAAGTTGGCCAGGCGTTCGGCGGCGGTGACCAGTTCAGCCCAGAGATCAAAGATATCGGGATCGGTGCGTAGTGTTTCCGTCTTGATCTTGGCCGTATTGGCAAAATCGCGGATGGCTGCCTCGATGTCCTTGAAGGCGGGAATCTGGGTGAAGCAGTCAACCATCGTATCGGTAATCCGGTCGATGTCGCGCATGCTTTGGCCAATCTTGATGTAGCGGCTCTCGTAGAAATCTTCCAGTGGTACCGAGAATGCCCGGAAAGGTTCGCCCCAGAGTTCGTCGATACCTTCTTCGCCACTGCGATGCAGCACAAAGCGACCAAGATCCATCGCTTCAAGCAGACAATTGCCGCATTCACGCATCAGCGCATCATCGCTCTGGATTTCGATGCCTTCACTCTGCAATTCGACCAGCTTGCGGAAAATATCGGTCGCCCGGTTGAACAGAGCACCGGCCAGCATCGCCGCCTTGACGCGTTTGCGGCCAGCATCCGTTTCCGCCTCATAGGTCTTCCGTGCCTCGCATAGTCGGTTGCCTGGAATGTTCAGGCCGTGTTCGGTATGGTTGAACAGTCGACGGGAGAGCGCTTCGATCAGCCGTTTCTTGGCCTCAAGGGTGTCGGCAGGCACCGGGTAGACCTTGATCCAGTAGCCGTCATAAAGGACACGTTCCTGCCCCGCAATGATCCGGCGAGTGCCTTCCGGCGGCGGATCTTCAGGGTGGTCGGGAATTTCCAGGCGGGACACAGGTTCCATAGCTAGAGACATTTAAATTACGCACACATTAAGTCTTAAGCAAGAGTTGTGCTGTGTATCCAACATTCTTGCAAGACATTGATTAATCGAAAAATCGCGATCAGCGATCAATCCGTAATGCACCGTTTTTGTTGCAGATTGGTACGGCGTGCTTTGTTTTGGCGCATAAGAAAAAAATGCCGCCCCAAGGATAGGGCGGCAAATTATAACGCGTGTCGGTGAAGCCAGGTTTTGCTGAGCGTTATCCAGTAATTTTTTCCGCCGCCTTGGCTACTCGTTGACCAAACAACCGGGCGGTTTCCAGATCGCCCGGTAGCATTTCATCCGGGCTGCTGTCGGAAGGCGACTGGGCCATGGCGCCGCAGTAGGAGCCGACATAATTGATGTCGTTGCGTTGCGCCGCCTTGGTGTTGGACGGCATCATGCCGGTGCCGACCCAGATGCCGCTGTGCTGCATGGCCAGTGTGAAAAAATAATGCAGGGTGGAGTGCTTGTCGCCGTTCATCGTTGCGCTGTTGGTGACGCCGGCGAAAACCTTGTCTTTCCAGTCCTGGCTGAACCACTGCTTGCTGGAGGCGTCGGCGAATTTCTTGAACTGCCAGCTGACGCTACCCATATAGGTCGGGCTGCCCATGATGATGGCGTCGGCGGCCTTGAGTGTTTCCCAGCCGCCTTCGGGCAGGTTGCCTTCAGCGTCGATGGCAATCAGTTCAGCACCGGCGCCGGCGGCAACCGATTGCGCCATGCGCAGAGTGTGGCCGTAGCCGGAATGGAATACAACGGCAATTTTTGTCATGGTGAATTTCCTTGGTGAGGCAGAGGGCGGATCAGGGGGTGAGATCGAAGACCAGTACTTCGGCATCCATGCCATTGCTCAGGGTGAGGCTCGATTCGTTGGCGAGCAGCGCGGCATCGCCTTTTTGCAGATTTTCGCCGTTGACCGCAAGACTGCCACTGGCGACGTGCACGTAAGCCTTGCGCGCCGGGTTCAGCGCCAGCGTGGCGGTTTCATCGCCATCGAACAGCCCGGCGTAAAGCGAAGCGTCGGCGTGAATGGTCACCGAGCCATCGGCGCCGTCGCTTGACGCGATCAGGCGCAGGCGGCCACGCTTTTCGCCATCGCTGTAGCTTTTCTGTTCGTAGCCGGGTGGTATGCCTTTTTGACTTGGCTCGATCCAGATCTGGAAGAGATGCGTGCTCTGGTCCGGCGCATGATTGAATTCGCTATGCATGACGCCGCGTCCGGCACTCATCCGCTGCACGTCGCCGGCCGGGATGGTGGTGCCGTTGCCCATGCTGTCCTGATGGGCGAGGGCGCCAGCCGTGACATAGGTAACAATTTCCATGTCGCGATGGCCGTGCTTGCCAAAGCCACCGCCCGCCGCAATCAGGTCGTCATTGATTACCCGCAGGTTGCCCCAGCCCATGTGCGCTGGATCGTGATAATCGGCGAATGAGAACGAGTGGTGGCTTTGCAGCCAGCCGTGGTCGGCGTAGCCGCGATCTTCCGATTTACGAATGCTCAACATGGTTGGGGCTCCTTGGGTGAGTGAGGCGTTTTACGGCTTGATGGCTTCGATGGCGATGTCGATGCGTACGTCGTCGCCGACATAAGGCGCATGCTTGCCCATGTTGAAGTCGGTGCGCTTGACGGTGGTCCAGGCATTGGCGCCGATTGCATCCTTCTTGAGCATTGGGTGCGGCATGGCCTGGAAGGAGGTGACAGTCAGGGTCACTGGCTTGGTGACACCCTTCAGCGTCAGCTTGCCTTCGATGGAGGCCGGTTTGTCGTCTTTAAAGACCACTTTGGTCGATTTGAAGGTGGCGTGCGGGAACTGGGCGGTATCGAGGAAATCCTCGCCCTGGATGTGGCCATTGAAGGTGGTCGAGCCGGTACTGACTGATTTGGTATCGATCACGATGTCGACCGAACCGGTC
>JBBKXO010000150.1:0-8154 GCA_037969525.1 Burkholderiales bacterium
GGCACTACGGCTGCCGGACCCCAGCTTACTGCGGAGCAGGCGTCAGCGACGGCAGCAATTTGTGAAGCTCTCGGAACCTACCAGGCATTGCTGCTATGGGGCATCACCGGCAGCGGCAAGACCGAGGTGTACCTGCAGGCGATCACGGCAGCGCTCGCGCGCAACACCCAGATCCTCTTGCTGGTGCCGGAGATCGCACTGACGCCGCAACTGGAATCACTGGTCATCGCGCGGTTCCCCGGCGTTGTGGTCTCCACCCTGCACAGCGGACTGGCTGACGGCGCCCGCGCCGAGCGCTGGCAGGCCGCCCGTACGGGACGCGCTCGCATCGTGCTTGGCACACGGCTGTCGGTATTCACGCCCCTGCCGGCGCTGGGGCTGATCATCGTTGACGAAGAACACGACACTTCACTCAAGCAAGGCGAGGGTTTCCGTTACTCGGCCCGCGACCTTGCCGTGGTGCGCGCCCGCCACGCCGGCGTCCCTGTGGTGCTCGGCTCCGCCACTCCTGCACTGGAAACCTATCGTAATGCCATCGACCAACGCTATCGCCTGTTGACGCTGAGTACCCGTATACAGGCGGAGCTGCCCGCGATTTCCTGCGTCGACCTGCGGCAGCAAAAGCCGTCTGACGGACTTTCTGACCGACTGCTTACCGCCATCGGCGAGCGCATCACCCGTGGCGAGCAGAGCATGGTGTTTATTAACCGCCGCGGTTATGCGCCGGTGCTGATGTGCGGCAGCTGCGGCTGGATATCGGATTGCCGGCGTTGTTCGGCGCGCCTGGTCTTGCATCTGCGTGATCAGCAACTGCGTTGCCACCACTGCGGGCATGAAAGTCCGGTGCCTGCGGCCTGCCCGGACTGCGGCGATGCCGATCTGGCCCCGGTCGGTCAGGGCACCCAGCGCGTGGAAGCCGCGCTCACCCGGCGTTTCCCTCAGGCGCGCATCCTGCGTGTCGACCGTGACACGACGCGGCGCAAGGATGCCTGGCGGGACATGCGCGCCCGCATTCAAAGTCGCGAAGTCGACATACTGGTCGGCACCCAGATCCTCGCCAAGGGCCATGATTTTCCACACCTCAGTCTGGTGGGCGTGATCAACGCCGACGGCATGCTCTACAGCAGCGATTTCCGCGCCGCCGAACGCCTCTATGCCTTGCTCACCCAGGTCGCCGGCCGCGCCGGCCGCGGTGCAACACCAGGCACAGTGCTGGTTCAGACGCAGTTCCCGGATCACCCCTTGTATGCGGCACTGCGCGACCAGGACTTTGACGCCTTTGCCCGCGCCCAGCTTGCCGAGCGGCGGCAAGCGGGTTTTCCACCCTATGTACATCAGGCCTTGCTGCGCGCCGAGGCCCGTGAGCTTCAAACCGCACTGCAGTTTTTGGAAGATGCGGCCCGTGCCGCCCACCGACTTGAAACAGCCGTGACAGTGTATGAACCGGTCCCGGCCAACATGATGCGCAAAGCCGGGCGCGAACGCGCCCAGCTGCTGGTGCAATCGCGGACACGCAAAGAACTGCGCACTTTCCTTAATGCCTGGTTACCGCATCTCGCTGGCACCAAAAGCACCGCGGCTCGCTGGTCTCTCGACGTCGATCCGGTGGAGTTTTGATGGAACGGCGCAAGCAAGCACATGTCTGCAGCATGCTAGAATCCGGCACTTTTCCGCAGCCAAATCCGCAATCGCATCCGTTCCTGCTGAATTGCGTAAATTTAAAGCCCTGAAATGACTACCGCGCTTGTTGATGCCAGAACGCTGCTTACCAGCCTGCTGCAGCACGCGCTGGCGCAGGTGGCGCCCGCCGACACTACCGCCGCCATTCTGCTGGAGCGACCCAAACTGGCGCAGCACGGCGATTTCGCCTGCAACATTGCGCTGCAACTGGCCAAAGTACTGCGCGGCAACCCGCGCGCCATTGCCCAGCAACTGGTCGCCGCACTGCCGGCTTCGCCGCATCTGGAAAAAGCCGAGATTGCCGGCGCCGGATTTATCAATCTGTTTCTCAAACAATCCTACAAACAACAAGTCGTCAGCCGCGTTCTGAATGCCGGCAGTCACTACGGCGCGTCCAGCTACGGGCAAGGCCGCAAAACACAGGTGGAATTTGTTTCCGCGAATCCGACCGGCCCCCTGCATGTGGGCCATGGCCGGGGCGCAGCTTACGGCGCCAGCGTCGCAGCGATCCTGTCTGTGGCTGGATTCGATGTGTCGCGCGAGTACTACGTCAACGACGCAGGTCGCCAGATGGACATACTGGCGCTGTCGACCTGGTTGCGATATCTCGAGCTGGGTGGTGAAGCCGTCGCTTTCCCGCCCAATGCCTATCAGGGCGACTACGTGCGCGACATGGCTGCACAATTGCGCAATGCAGACCACGCGCGCCTGCACAGGTCATGGGCCGAGGCCGCCGCGGGCGCCGCTGATGTTCATGCGGAGCCGGAACTACATCTGGACGTCCTGATCGCCAACGCCAAGCGTCTGCTCGGCGCCGACTACGAGCGCGTGCACAGCCATGCGCTGGAGCAGCAACTGGCGGATTGCAAAAACGATCTGGCCGAGTTCGGCGTAATTTTCGAGCAGTGGTTTTCAGAACGATCGCTGTTTGCTTCGGGGCGCGTGGCCAGCGCCGTGCAGGAACTTGAGCAGCGCGGCCACATTTACGTGCGTGATGGCGCCAAATGGTTTCGCTCCAGCGATTTCGGTGATGAGAAGGATCGTGTGGTGCAGCGGGAGAATGGACAACACACTTATTTCGCCAGCGACATTGCCTATCATCTTGACAAATTTGCGCGCGGCCATGACCGGGTTATCGATGTCTGGGGCGCTGATCACCATGGTTATGTGCCACGGGTAAAGGGGGCGTTGGCCGCCTTGGGCCAGGATCCCGCCAGGCTGGACGTCGCGCTGGTGCAGTTCGCCGTGCTCTACCGCAATGGTCAGAAAGTCTCGATGTCGACGCGATCGGGGGAGTTTGTCACCCTACGTGAACTGCGACAGGAAGTCGGCAATGACGCTGCGCGTTTTTTCTATGTGCTGCGCAAAAGCGACCAGCATCTTGACTTTGACCTGGATCTCGCCAAGTCGCAAACCAATGACAATCCGGTGTATTACATCCAGTACGCCCATGCGCGCGTCTGCAGCGTGCTTGAGCAGTGGGGCGGCGACGAAAAAACACTACATGCCGCCGATCCCTCGCCACTGGTTTCGCCCCACGAGGCGGCGCTGCTGAAAGGGCTGATGGAGTATCCGGACATCATTGAGGCCGCTGCCCGCGATCTGGCGCCCCACAGCGTGGCCTTCTATTTGAAAGAACTCGCCGGTGAATTCCACAGCTACTACAATGCCGAGCGTTTTTTGGTCGAGGACACGGCACTCAAGGCGGCGCGCTTGGCGCTGGCACTGGCGGTACGCCAGGTATTGCGCAACGGCCTTGCGCTGCTGGGTGTGACCGCACCCGAAAAAATGTAAGATCGCCCTGTGAGCAGAGATTACAAAAGCAACGAACGCAACAAGCCCGCCCGCAGCAGCGGAGGAACGCTGTTTATCGGGATTCTGATCGGATTGGTGCTGGGTCTGGGTATTGCACTGGGTGTCGCCTGGTACATCAATAAGATGCCCAATCCGTTCCAGCCGCGCCCACCGGCGGTTAAACCCGAACTGGCGAAAACTGCGCCCGTGGAAACCGCCAAGCCCGGTGACAAGAACAGCAAGCCTGTGGAACCCAAACCGCGCTTCGATTTCTACAAGATCCTGCCTGGCGTTGAAGAGCCGGCAACGGACCAGCAGATGCGCGAAACGAAATCCGCATCCAAGGAATCCTTTTTCCTGCAGGCCGGTGCGTTCCAGAATGCCCCGGATGCCGACAATCTGAAGGCGCGACTGGCCCTGGTCGGCATGCAGGCCTCCATCCAGACTACAACCCTGCCTGATCGCGGCGTATGGCACCGCGTGCGCCTGGGCCCTTATCGCAGCGTTGAGGAACTGAATCGGACCCGCGACACTCTGAAGAAGAACGGCATTGATACTACGCTGATCAAGGTCCGCGACGCCGACCGGTAAAACCCCACTCTGGAGATGCCATGCGATTGACCGCACTGTTTAGACGTTTACTGATAACTGCGGGTCTGAGCCTGTGCCTGGCAGTCACTGCGCACGCCGCACCGACCGTTGGCAAGGACTACGTGCTGGTCCGTCAGCCGCAGCCTACGGACAGCCCCGGCAAGGTCGAGGTGCTGGAGTTTTTCTGGTACGGCTGTCCGCATTGTGACAATCTGCAGCCTTCCCTGGAGACTTGGCTCAAGCACAAACCCGCAGACGTCGATTTCAAGCGCGTACCCGCAGTTTTCCAGGAGTCCTGGGTGCCGCTGACCAGAACCTTCTACACCATCGAAGCCATGGGGCTGGTCGACAAGCTGCATCAGGAAGTATTTTCTGCCCTGCACAAGAAAAAGGTTCGGCTGAATGATGCCAACGCTATTTTCGACTGGGCAGCAAGCAAAGGCGTGGATCGCAAGAAATTCGCCGACACTTACAACTCCTTCGGCGTTAACGGCCGCACGCAGCGGTCGATAGAGCTGACCCGCAAATACGACATCCCGGGAACGCCGGCGCTGATCATTGACGGCAAGTACCTGATCGGGCCTTCGATGACTCTCAAAGCCAATAACACCGTCGACTACGAGCGCTTCTTTCAAGTCGTCGATGAGTTGATCGTTGAAGCGCGGAAAAACAAAGGGGGCAAATAGCCCATGCCGCAGGCGCGAACAGGGCTGCTCGCCTGTTTGCTTGCGCTGCTGTTTATTTCAGCCGTCCCTGCCACCGCACAGCAGGGGCGGCCGTTGCGCGCGGAAATCGATTACCGCGTCATAACCCCGCAGCCGGTGAGCATTGCCGAAGGCATCGAGGTCATCGATTTTTTCTGGTACGGCTGCCCACATTGCTACAATCTGCAGCCTGCGCTGGAGCGATGGATCAGTCGCAAACCACCCGACGTCACCGTGCGCCGGATTCCGGCCATATTGCGTGAGAGCTGGGCGCCGCATGCGCGCATCTATTACACACTGGAAGCTTTGGGCGAAGTGGAGCGCCTGCACCAGCGTGTCTACCACGACTACCATGTCGAAAAGCTAGCCATGAGCAAGCCCGAGGTCATGTCCGACTGGGCCGTACGCAACGGCATTGCCCGTGAACGTTGGGATCAGGCCTACGGTTCGGTGACGCCAAAACTGGCAGAAGCCGCAAAACTGACGCGGGCCTACATGGTCGGCGGCACGCCAACGTTGGTCGTTCAGGGCCTTTATCTGACTTCCGGCAGCATGGTTGAGTCCCTGGACAGCATGATCACCATACTCGAAGGATTACTGCAGCGGGTCCGCGACCAGCCGACTGCGCGCTGACCCCGGCAGCAGCAAGCCGACATGGCACCGATGCCAGATACATCCTCTGATCTCATAATCATTACCGGCGCCTCAGGCGGTCTGGGCGCCGCGCTGGCGCGTCATTACGCCGCTCGCTCGGCAACGCTGGGACTCATTGCCCGCCGCGCGACAGCGCTGGAAAGCCTGGCGGCGGAATTTCCAGATCGCTGCATGGTTCAAGCCGTGGACGTGCGTGAGTCGGCAACCATGCGTCAGGCTGCCACGGCCTTCATCGAACAGCGCGGCGTGCCGGACATCGTTATCGCCAATGCCGGCGTCAGTATCGGCACGCTGACCGAATTGGCGGAGGACGAGCAGCCATTCCGCGACGTGTTCGACATCAATGTGGTCGGCATGGTCAACACCTTCCAGCCGTACATCGCGGCAATGCGTGAGCGCGGCCGCGGCGTATTGGTGGGCATCGCCAGTGTCGCGGGATATCGGGGCTTGCCCGGGTCGGGCGCCTATTCGGCTTCGAAGGCTGCGGCGATCAGCTATCTGGAAAGCCTGCGCGTGGAGCTGCGCGGCAGCGGCATCACAGTCATAACCATTTGCCCGGGCTACATTGTCACTGCGATGACCGCACACAACCCCTACCGCATGCCATTCATCATGACGGCGGAAACTGCTGCCGACAAGATCGCGACGATCATCGCACGCGGCAAGACTTATGCCGTAATTCCCTGGCAGATGGCCATCGTCGCACGGCTGATGCATGTGCTGCCGCGCTTCATATACGATCCACTCGCAGCCAGATCAGGGCGCAAGCCGCGACGTAAAAGCTGATTGCTCCGGCTGAGTACTACTCGACGGTGACAGATTTTGCGAGGTTGCGGGGCTTGTCTACGTCCGTGCCGCGAAGCAAAGCCGTGTGATAAGCCAGCAACTGCAGCGGCACGGTATGCAGGATGGGTGACAAGAGTCCGGCATGGTCAGGCATCTTGATGACATGCACGCCTTCGCTGGGTTCGATGCGGGTTTCCTGGTCAGCCAGTACATACAACTCGCCACCACGGGCACGCACTTCCTGCAGATTTGACTTGAGTTTTTCGAGCAGGGCGTCCCTGGGTGCCACGGCGACGACGGGCATGTCGCGATCAACCAGAGCCAAGGGACCATGCTTCAGCTCGCCGGCAGCATAGGCCTCGGCGTGGATGTATGAAATTTCTTTCAGCTTCAGGGCGCCTTCCATGGCAATCGGGTAATGTATGCCGCGCCCCAGAAACAACATGTGCTGCTTCTGCGCAAAGCGCTTCGCCCACGCGGCGATCTGCGGTTCAACCTGCAGCACATGGGTCAGCGCCGCCGGCAAGTGACGCAACGCATGCAGCAATTCGGATTCCCGTTCCGGCGTGAGCCGGCCGCGCTGTTTGGCCAGCACCATGGTCAGCATCACCAATGCCGCGAGTTGTGTCGTGAACGCCTTGGTCGATGCCACGCCGATCTCCGGTCCGGCGCGGGTCAGAAACCGCAGGTCGGACGCGCGCACCAATGCCGATTCCGGTACGTTGCAGATGGCCAGGCTGTAACGATGGCCACGTTTTTTTGCGTATTGCAGGGCTGCCAGGGTATCTGCAGTTTCGCCTGATTGTGAGATCGTCACCACCAGCATGTCGGGATCGTTATAGGTTTCACGATAGCGATACTCGCTGGCGATTTCGACATTGCAGGGCAGGCCGGCCACAGCTTCGACCCAATACCGCGCCACCAACCCTGCGTGATAACTGGTGCCGCAAGCCAGTATCACTAACCCATTGATTTTATTAAGTATTGTGTCGGCGTTTGCACCAAACAACTGAGGTAGTACGGCGCGGGCATTTGTCATCATTTCCAGCGTGTTGGCGACCGCCATCGGCTGTTCAAAGATTTCTTTCTGCATGTAATGACGGTACGGTCCGAGTTCGACAGCCTCGGCGGTCAACTCGGTGATCTGCTCCTTGCGCACCACCGACTGCCCGGAAAGATCCATGATGCGTACGCGGTCTCGAGTCAATTCCGCGCAATCACCTTCTTCCAGATAAACCACGCGCTGGGTGACCTGTACCAGCGCTGAAGCATCGGAGGCCGCAAAATTCTGACCGTCACCCAGGCCCAGCAACAAGGGCGCTCCCATGCGCGCCACGATCAGCCGCTGGTCATCGGCTTCATTGATGACTGCGATGGCGTATGCGCCGATCAATTCGCCCAGGCTGCGGTGGACCGCTTCAAACAAATCGGCGCATTGCGCCAGATGCAGATGAACCAAGTGGGCGATGACTTCAGTGTCAGTCTCCGACACAAACCGGTAGCCGAGGCCGCGCAGCTTCTCGCGCATTTCCTCGTGGTTCTCGATGATGCCGTTGTGCACCACCGAAATTCCACCCGAAACATGGGGATGTGCGTTGGTTTCTGACGGCACGCCATGGGTGGCCCAGCGGGTATGCGCGATGCCTATGGATCCGGTGACGCCTCCGGCCTGTGCCAGGCGCTCGAGCTCTGCTACCCGCCCGGTGCTGCGTACCCGGCGCAAGCCACCGTTGATCACGGCAATACCGGCGGAATCGTAGCCGCGGTATTCAAGTCGCTTCAGTCCTTCGATCAGCACGGGCACTATGTCATGCGCCGCAATGGCGCCCACAATTCCGCACATGCGTCAGCACCGCCCCATCATTTTTTTTTACCTTTTGCCATCTTGCGCGGTCGCTGCCAGACGGCACGGTGTTCCTGGGTTTTGGGATTGATGACCAGACCG
>JBBKXO010000151.1:0-2544 GCA_037969525.1 Burkholderiales bacterium
TAGGTGTAAAGCTGTAAGTAGTTGATTTTATTGATATTTTTGTTTTGCGGCCGCGGCTACAGACCCAGCAAACGGCCCACTTCGGCGACGTAACGGCTGATGGTCATGCCTTCGTAGACCGCCTCATCCACGGTTTCATCGAGCTGGTCGCGGATGGAATGCAGGCTGTCGGTGACCCAATTGTCGCGGCGCACCGGAGAATTCAATACGTTGCGCAGCGTCTCCACTTCATCGCGCAGCCGTTGCACATCCGCCGAGCCGCCGCGCACTTTCGCCAGATCGCGCTCCAGTTCGTCGATCAGGCGCGCTGCTTCGACGAGATCGACGTCCTTCAGTTTGTTGTTTTCGCTCATGGTGCTTTCTCCATCAGTTCTGACCGGTGCTCCTGGCAGTTGGACCTATTCATCGCGCCAGCGTTCCAGCTGCCGCCGCTCGCGCTTGGTTGGCCGGCCGTGGCGCTCCTGCGCCGGTTCGGCCGCAATTTTACGCAACGCCATCTGCTCCTCGCGCCGCAAACGGCTCGCTTCATCTTCAGCATACAGCGTACGTGCCACCGTCGCCGGACCACGTTTGTCTGACAACTGCACAACGCGGACAGTCCATTCGTAAGCGCCGATGGTGACCGCCAACTCGTCATCGATGCGCAGTTCCTTCGCCGGTTTGACACGCTCACCGTTCAGTTTGATCTTGCCGCCTTCGACCGCCTGCTGCGCTGCCGAACGCGTCTTGAAAAAACGCGCGGCCCACAGCCATTTGTCGACGCGCACGGACATGCGGCTCAGTCCGGCAGGGGCATCGCCTTGCGGCCGCTCAGTGCGATCCAGCCGCGGATGATGCGGTAGAGCACCCAGACGCCGACCAGCAGCATGACGGGGATGCCGACGAGTGCACCAATCACCGTGACGATCATCAGCCAGGCGACGACGAACCAGCCCACCGCCCACCAGAAGGTGCGAATCTGCCAGGAAAAATGCGTGTCGAGGAAGGTGCCGCGCACCGAGTCGCGTTTCACGTAATTGATGATCACCGCGATGATCGACGGCCAGCCGGTGAGAAAGGCGGTGACGATGAACGCTGCACTGGTAAGGCCCGTCAGCGCGCTGAAAGCATGCAGCGCGTAGACGATGTGAGTCAGCGTGATCAGGTCGTCCGATGGGAGTCGCGCCAGGGTCTTGCCATCATAGTCGGTCATGCTTCCTCCTCAGTTCGGATCGGGGAAAGGGACAGCTTATCAGGACAGATCGATGGCGAATTTCTTGAAATCCGCCAGCGATGCAAATTCCAGCGAGGCCTCGTGGGTCGCCGCCAGCACCACCCGCGGTGCACGCCCCGCGTCCAACGCCTCGCGCCAGCGCGGCGCGCACAAACACCAGCGGTCGCCCGGCTGCAGTCCGGGGAAACCGAACTGCGGCATGGGTGTCGACAGGTCATTGCCCTGCGCCTTGCTGTATTCCAGGAACTCCGCAGTCATCACCACGCACACCGTGTGCACGCCGACATCTTCGGGGCTGGTATTGCAGCAGCCGTCGCGGAAAAATCCGGTTTTCGGCCGCTCGCTGCAGGTCTGCAGTTTTTCGCCCAGCACGTTGCGGGCATGTTCGTGTGGATCAAAACGTCGCATAACTTTTCCCTTGAACCATCATCTGTTCAGGCGTGCACATGCCGCGCCTGGCGCAGTTTTCCGCGCGCACCCGCCTTTGCGGGCCGCGTGCCGCTGGCCATGAACGCCAGCCGGCCCTTGGCGCCGCTGCCCTCGTAATCAGCGGCCACCGCAGCCGCGGTCAACTGCGCATCGGCGCCGCTCTCAACCAGAAAATCATGCAGGTGATTGCACAGTTTCTCCAGCGCAAATTCGTGGGTCTTGCCGGTGCGCGCGTACAGCCAGTCGGTGAACTGCATGAACCGCGCATATGGCCGGCCGTCCAGCAGCAGCGGCAGCGTGCGGTGGAAGCGGCCGGAGTTGCCGACCAGGTCCCAGTAACGCGCAAAGCGCACGATGCGCTGCACATCATTGAAACTCAGCTTGTCGGTGGCGAGCACCACATAGGGCGCATCCGGGCTGTAGCGCATCGCATGCTGCTCGGTATGGCGGGCGATGGGCGCACCGCGCAGCCGCTTCAGGATGCCGACCTGGATTTCATGCGGACGCAGCGCGTGCAAGCGGTCGAAGCCGCGGCCGAAACTCTCCAGGTCTTCACCGGGCAGTCCGGCAATCAGGTCAACGTGGATCAGCGCCGGTGACTCTTCGCGCAGCCAGCGCAGGTTGGCCTCGGCGGCGGCATTGTCCTGTTTACGCGAAATGCGCGCCTGCACTTCCGCGTCCCAGGTCTGGATGCCGACTTCGAAATGCAGCCGGCCCGCCGGGAAGCGGCCGATCGCGGCTTTGAGTTTTTCCGGCAGATGATCAGGGATCAGTTCGAAATGGATGAACAGGTCATCCGACAGCCGCGCCAGGAAAAATTCGAGGATGGCGAGGCTGGCGGCAATCTTGAGATTGAAGGTGCGGTCCACGAAACGGAAATGCCGCGCACCGCGGTCATGCAG
>JBBKXO010000152.1:0-41731 GCA_037969525.1 Burkholderiales bacterium
CAATGGCCCGGGGTTTCCCACGGGCGCAGGCAACGGTTCAAGCAATGTCTCGGGCGCGTCAGTATGTTCAGAGCCAGTCGCCACCACCTCATCTGCGACCACCGCCGGCTCCGGTCCGACAACCGGCTGGGGCTGCGGTTGAGCTGCCCGCGGCGGCGCGACCGGCCCGGCCACGGGCTCTGTTGCGGGCTTCAATTCTGGGTTTGTTACAGCTGATTCGGGCATTGCGGGAGCAGCCGGTGCTGTCGCCGCCATTGCGGAATCCGGGGCCAGCGTCGCCAGCCCGTTGAATACCTGCATACAGCGGCCGCAACGCACCTGGCCGCCGTGCGCCTGCAACTGCTCCGGCGTAATCCGGAATACGGTATGGCAATGCGCGCAACGGGTGATCAGCGACATGAGGCTACTTTACCAAGATACGGGGGTGCCGGCAGTGCTGGTGGCTATTTTCGCGTTCCCGTCAACAGGACCCAGCCTTCGTCTGTCGCCGCCTGTTGCATGTTGAAATTCACGGCGTAAGTTTCAATTACGGCCATCGCCTGCTCGACAAGAATTCCGGAAAGTGCGATACAGCCGCCAGACCGAGTCAAACGCGCCAGTAGCGGCGCCAGCACGGTCAGCGGATTAGCCAGGATATTGGCAACAACAATCCGTGCCGGCGCTACCGGCGCGTCTTCAGCTCCGGCAAAAGTCACCGCCACCTTATTCTGTATCGCGTTGTAACGCGCTGCGACCAGGGCCTGCGGGTCAATATCCACACCGCAAGCACTCGCCGCGCCCAGTTTCATAGCAGCGATTGCCAGTATTCCAGAGCCGCAGCCATAATCGAGTACATCCATTTGCGGCGTCACTACTGCATCCAGCCAGCGCAGGCACAACCGCGTTGTCGGATGCGCGCCGGTACCGAACGCAACGCCAGGATCGAGTGCAATGTTGATTGCGTCTGCGTCGGGCGGAACGTGCCAGCTCGGCACCACCCACAGGCGTGAGGTGATTTGCATCGGGTGGAACTGGCTCTGCGTCAGCCGCACCCAGTCGGCATCTTCTACGCGCTCAATGCTGAATGCCGCACTTGGCACCAGACCTGCCTCGCGTAATGCCTGAGGAATCATCGTATAAAGATCTGCATTAATCGCAAACAATGCGCCAACCCGGTTGCGCTGCCACCCGGTTGCAGGCACTTCTCCGGGCTCGCCAAAGATCGGGCTCTCATCGCTGGTACCTGCAGCCGCATCCTGCACATCCACCGCCAGTGCGCCGGCAGCAAGCAACGCGTCCGACAGCGTTTCCACTGAATTCTCGTCTGTCAGGATGGTCGCGCTTAGCCAGGGCATTTACGGTCTGATTCGGAAAACCTGCGCACTGTACCGCGCTACTCGGCGCGGGTCAGCTTGGCAAGGCGCTCTTCAAGATAATGAATGCTGGTACCGCCGCGCTGGAATGCAGTGTCGCGCACCAGTTCCTGGTGCAGGGGCACGTTGGTCTTGATGCCTTCGATGACCGTCTCCGACAGGGCGATCTGCAGGCGGGCCATGGCCTGTCTGCGGGTATCGCCGTAGGCAATGATCTTGCCGATCAGTGAGTCGTAATGGGGCGGCACAAAATAGCCGGCGTAGGCATGGGAATCCACCCGGATGCCGGGCCCGCCCGGCATGTGCAGTGAAGTGATGCGTCCCGGCGACGGCGTGAATTTATGCGGGTCCTCGGCATTGATGCGACACTCTATCGCATGCCCCTGCAGCCTCACATCCTTCTGGCGTATGGTCAGTTTTTCCCCTGCCGCGACGCGTATCTGCAATTGCACAATGTCGAGACCGGTCACCAATTCAGTGACCGGGTGCTCGACCTGCAACCGGGTATTCATTTCGATGAAGTAGAACTCGCCGCCTTCGTAGAGGAATTCGAACGTGCCCGCGCCCTCGTAACTGATTTTTCGGCAGGCCTCAGCGCAACGCTCGCCGATGCGCACACGCGCTTTCTCGTTAAGCAGCGGCGCCGGCGCCTCCTCGATGATCTTCTGGTGACGACGCTGCATTGAGCAATCGCGATCCCCCAGATAAAGCACGTTGCGGTGCTTGTCGGCAAGCACCTGAATCTCGATATGGCGTGGTTTTTCGAGATACTTTTCCATGTAGACCGATGGATTGCCGAAAGCTGATTGGGCTTCAGCGCGCGTGGTGTGGACGGCATTCATCAGCGCGGCCTCGGTATGCACTACGCGCATGCCGCGCCCGCCGCCGCCGCCGGCCGCCTTGATGATCACCGGGTAGCCTATCTGGCGGGCAATCTTGACGGTTTCCTTGGCGTCTTCCGGCAGCGCGCCCTCCATGCCAGGCACCACGGGTATGCCGGCCTTCTTCATCGCATTCTTGGCGCTGACCTTGTCCCCCATCAGGCGGATGGTTTCCGCCCTGGGACCGATGAACGTGAATCCGCTTTGCTCCACCCGCTCGGCAAAGTCAGCGTTCTCTGACAGGAATCCGTAGCCCGGATGGATAGCTTCGGCGTCCGTGACTTCCGCCGCTGCAATGATTGCCGGTACATTGAGATAACTTGCCGCCGAGGGCGCCGGACCGATGCACACCGATTCATCGGCCAGCCGCACGTACTTGGCCTCAGCATCTGCCTCGGAATGCACGACCACCGTCTTGATGCCCATTTCACGGCATGCGCGCTGGATACGCAGCGCGATCTCACCGCGATTGGCAATTAGAATTTTTTCAAACATGCGTTCTGCAGACCCTTAGCGCTGCGCAAATCTCCGGGGAGGCTACAACCATCAGCGCTTCCGGCGTGACTTGCGGCTGGCGTTGATAAATTCAGCCTATGAGAAACAGCGGCTGCCCGTATTCCACTGGTTGGCCGTTTTCTACAAGTATGGCTTTGATGACGCCATCAATATCGGCTTCGATTTCATTGAGTAGTTTCATGGCCTCAATGATGCACACCGTTTCGCCGCTTTTTACGGCCTGCCCAATCTCGATAAAAGGTTTGGCGCCCGGTCCGGAGGAGCGGTAAAACGTGCCGACCATCGGCGATTTCAGCACGTGTCCTTCGGGTTCGGTGGGTGCCACATCCGCTTCGGCTGTTATTCCCGCCGCTTCCGTAACCGGCGCGGCGGTTACAGGTACTGCCATGCCTTGCGGCGCAGGTGCCGCCGCCCCGGGCGCGCCAAAACGGCTGATGCGCACCCTTTCCTCACCCTCGGTGATCTCGAGTTCGGCTATGCCGGACTGCTGCACGAGGTCAATCAATGTTTTCAGTTTCCGCAGATCCATGACTCAGCCCTTGTTGGTGTGGCGCAGCGCGTAATCGAAGGCCAGTTCGTAACCGTCCGGCCCGAGTCCGCTGACAACGCCGACTGCTATATCGGAAAAATAGGACTCACGGCGAAACGCCTCCCGTGCAAATACATTGGACAAATGGATTTCCACGAAAGGAATCGCAACCGCCGCCAAGGCGTCGCGCAGGGCCACGCTGGTGTGGGTATAGGCCGCCGGATTGATCAGTATGAAATCGACGCCATCCCGCCCCGCTTGCTGCACCCGCTCAACCAGCTCCGCCTCAGCGTTACTCTGAAAAGTCTCCAACGACACTCCTGCAGCATGGGCGCGCTCCTGCAACCGGCGCTCGATTTCTGCGAGTGTCGTCGCACCATAAATTCCCGGTTCCCGCGTGCCCAGCAGATTAAGGATGGGCCCGTTGAGTAACAGCAGATTCTTCGGAGTGGTCATGGGCTTGAATGGATACCGCTTATAATTACCGCGCTCTTGCACGGTAGCGCTGACTATACGCATGCTGCGCCAGTCACCGACAAGGTCACTTGGAGCAAGTTGGCGGATTTTGCATTAAGTTATACGACAATGTCTATAACTTACCCACATTTTAACCGAAGTCGCTAGATAGGGCTTGCTCGCGCCCACCCCGACGCCACGCCGCCAAGATTGCCCACCTGTTCACACCCAATATCCCATAAATTAGGCCTGCGGCCGCCCTCTCGATTTAACTGGAATAAGCGTGAAATGCAGGATTTTATAGGGCTATTGCCATCAATTAACGGCAGACCCCTGGGTTCACTGTAAGCCGGAACAGCGTAAATACAACCGCAAACACCAACGTCTACAGCAACGGTGCGAGCGCCTGACGCAGACGCACCTCAGATATGCCGCCAACAAGGTTGACGGCAATCTTGCCTTCACGATTCATGATTAGGGTATAGGGCAGCACCCCTGCGGTATTGCCGGCATGGCGCGATAAATCCACGGCATCTACTCCACCGATGAGCAGCGGATAGTTAATGCCGAACTCACGCGCAAAATCGCGGACTTTATCGGCTTGATCGATGGCGATCCCTACAAACTGTACGCCCTTGTCGCCGTATTCGTCCTGCAGCCTGACAAACAACGGGATTTCTTCGCGGCAAGGCGCACACCAGGTGGCCCAATAATTGATGATCAAAATCCGGCCGCGGAAACCGGCCAGCGTCTGCTCGCTACCGTCGAGGGTCGTCAGCCGGCTGCCAAGAATCGCTGCCGCCGCCTCATCTGTCGCTGACAATCCCAAACTGCCGATACGCCACAGGTGGGCGTAGTAACCCGCCATGGCCGCCAATCCACCCACCCCGGCAATCAGCAGCGACCGCCGCAACGGCGTCACCGTGCGCCCAAGGCCTGATCCAGCACCGCCGTGAATTTATCCGCCGCCTGGAAACCGATGACTCGCAGGCCCGGAATTTCACGGCCTGCCACATCAAAAAATACGATGCCGGGCGGGCCGAACAACCTGAACCGCTGCAGCAGCGCCCGGTGCTCCGCGCTACCCGCGGTCACATCCGCCTGAATTTTTACCATCCGCGCGAGCCGCGCCTGCACGCCAGCATCGGAAAATGTGTAGCGCTCCATTTCCTTGCAGCTAACGCACCAGTCGGCATAAAAATCGAGCATCACGATCTTGCCCTGCGCAGTACTGATCGCGGCGTCGAGTTCCGTAAGGCTGGATACCCGCTGGAATGCAACCGCTCCCCCAGGCTTGCCCGCCTCGGTCACGGACCCGCGCAGCCCGGAAAGCGGTTGCAGCACATCGCGGCTGCCGGACAGCGCACCGACCAGATAGGCGATACCGGCAACCAGGGCGATTACGCCGACGCCCTTGCTAAAGCGGACAAAACCGCGACTGGCAGGGGGCAGCGGATCAATCGCCCGCAGGTGGATTGCCGTCAGTATCAGCAAGGCCGCCCAGGCCAGCATCTGCACGGCTACAGGAATCACCGGTGACACCAGATAAATGGCGACCGCAAGCAGCATGACACCAAAAAATCGCTTGATCGTCTCCA
This sequence comes from Burkholderiales bacterium, assembly GCA_037969525.1. Taxonomy (GTDB): domain Bacteria; phylum Pseudomonadota; class Gammaproteobacteria; order Burkholderiales; family SG8-41. The sequence goes on from JBBKXO010000152.1 coordinate 5,333, forward strand.
TCCACGGACCAGACTTAGGCAACAGGGCCCCGGCCGAAGCGCCGACGATCAGCAGCGGCACACCCATACCCAGGGCCATAGCAAACAGCGCGATGCCGCCGAGCACAGCGTTGCCGCTTTGCGAGATATAGAGCAGGGCGCCTGCCAGCGGCGCAGCAACACAGGGGCCGACGATCAGCGCCGACAACACGCCCATCGCAAACACGCCGGTGTAATGCCCACCGTGCAGCCTGCTGCTGGCGCCGGCCAGCCGCGACTGCAGCGAGGCCGGCAATTGCAATTCATAAAAACCGAACATAGACAGCGCCAGCACGACGAATACAGCAGCGAAAGAGCCGAGTACCCATGGATTTTGCAATGCCGCCGAGAGCAGCGCCCCGGACATCCCCGCGGCCACACCGGCCAGCGCGTAGGTAATGGCCATGCCCAGCACATAGATCCCGGACAACAGCAATCCGCGCGCACGGGTCAGCTGGTGGCCGTGTCCGACGATAATGCCCGAGAGTATCGGCACCATAGGCAGCACACAGGGCGTGAATGACAACAACAGGCCGAAAGCAAAAAAACTGATGATCAGCACCCAGGCTTCGCCATGGAACAATCCGGCAATCAGGTCATCTTCGCCCTGTGCCGGCGGGGTGCTTCCGGTCGCGGCGCCTTGCGACCCGGAAAACAGGCGTGATAGCCCGCTATCACCGGATCCTGGGGCGCCGGCAGCAGAGCTGATCGAAGCCGGCCGCAATTCGGCTTGCTGTTCTACAGGGACATAACAAACGCCGACATCGGCACAGCCCTGCGATACCGCGGTTAGTACCGCCCGCTCTGGCTGTCCGTCGCTTTGGATGGGCAGCGTGATGCGCACTTCGTTGCGGTACACCTCGGTTTCACCGAAGAATTCGTCCTTCTTCAGTTTGCCGGGCGGCAATTGCGGCTCACCCCGCGCCAGTGACGCCGGCTCTAGGGTAAACCGGAACTTGTCGCGGTACATGTAATAGCCCGGTGCGATTACGTAGCGTACCTCTACGGTTTCCGGACCGGCGACACGCGCACTGAATGCGAATGCTTTTTCCGGCTCAAGCAGCACCGGTTCGGCTGCCTGGGTAAACCCGGAGCACGACAGTAGCAATATGGCCAGCCAGCGAATAAACATGGTTAATGCAGGGTTGAAAATGGAGGGGTGGGGCTTTAGGCGGTTTCGCCGGTCACCCAGTCGAGATAATCGGGCAAACCGCGCGCCAATGGGACCGCGATGATCTCTGGAAGTTCATAAGGGTGATGACTGCGAATAACCGATTCGAGTTCGGCGTAGCGCCGCACTGTCGTCTTGATCAGCACCGGCACCTCGGCGGCTTCCGTCAAGTCTCCGCGCCAGCGGTACACTGAATCGCAGGGTGCGAGCACGTTGACGCATGCCGCCAGCCGCGATTCAACCAGCAATTGCGCCAGTTTCCGTGCGGCAGCCCGATCCGGCAGCGTTGACAGCACCAGCAGCACCTGCTCGTCTTCAGCGGACATGGCGCAACTCCTGACTCACCGCGGCGTCTATGCCATCGCGCACGTTCGGATAGCGCAAACGTACGCCCAGCTCCTGCTTGACACGGTAGTTGACGAGGCGCCGCGACTCGCTCATGAACGAATACAAATTCTCAGGCAGCACGGACCGCGCCTCGGAACGCGCCACGCGCGGCGGACGCGGCAGGCTGTATCGATCCGCCACCAGGTCAAAGTAGTCGCCCATTTTCTGCGGAGCGTCATCGCTGGCGTTGTAGCTGCGATTGGCCTGGCCGTGATGCAAGGCCGCAACCACGATGCGCGCAAGGTCATCGGCATGAACATGATTCACATAGGTATCGTCTTGCGGCAGCAACGCCGGTGTGCCGCGCTTGATACGCGTCACCGGCAATCGGTCCGCCGCATAGATTCCCGGCACCCGCAGCACGCTGACGCGTACACCGCTGCGCACGCCCCATGCCCGCAGCCGGCGTTCGGCATCAACACGGCGGCGGGCGCGGTCGGTCTGTGGCCGCAACGGACTGGTCTCGTTAACCAACGCTCCATTGCAGTCGCCATAGACACCGCTCGTACTGATATAGACAAAGTGCTGTGGTAAACTCCGGGCCCTGCCCAGTGCCGCAATCAGATGCGCCGTTCGCGTATCAGCAATGCCACCGGCAGGCGGTGGAGCGAGATGAATCACGTCGTGCGCAAGTCCGGACAAACCGGCCAGCGTATCAGGCAGGTCCAGATTGCCAAACAGCGGAATCAAGCCGTGTTGACGCAGAGCAGCAAGTCGCTCGGCACTGTGGGTCAGCGCATAAATTCGATAGCGCGTACGCAGCAATAGAGCAACGCGCAAACCCACATCACCGCAACCGATGATCAGCAGGCGCCTCATGATGTAGTGTCGCGCTTCATAGAGTGTCGTATTCTAGCTTAGCCACCCCATCCCGAACTCCTAACAACCACCATGTCCCGGCAAATCACCATCCAGCCCAGCGGCCATATTTTCCATGCTCTTGACGGCGAAAGCGTGCTGGAGGCAGCGCTGCGTGAAGGTTTCATGCTGCCCTACGGATGCCGTAACGGTGCCTGCGGATCTTGCAAGGGAATGGTGATCGAAGGCACGATCGACCACGGCAAATCCCAGGACTCTGCGCTGCCCGATGCCGAACGCGCGCTGGGCAAGGCGTTATTCTGTCAGGCCATGCCCGGCTCCGACCTGATCATTGAATGCCGCGAGATCGGTGCAGCCAAGGACATTCCGGTGAAAACGCTGCCATGCCGGGTGCAAACTCTGGAATTGGTGGCGCCTGATGTGATGCGCATCCGGTTGCGCCTGCCGTCTGCAGAGCGCATGCAGTTTCTCGCCGGCCAGTACATCGACATACTGCTGAAAGACGGCACGCGCCGCAGCCTGTCAATGGCAAATCCGCCGCATGATGACAGTCTGCTTGAACTGCATCTGCGTAATTACGGCGGCTCGTTTAGTGAGCATGTATTCACCCGCATGAAGGAAAAGGACATCCTGCGTTTTGAGGGCCCGCTGGGCACTTTTTATCTGCGCGAGGACAGCGACAAGCCGCTGGTTCTGTTAGCGGGCGGAACCGGGTTCGCACCGATCAAGGCCATCATTGAACACGCCATACACAACCAGATCAGCCGGCCGATGACGCTGTATCGAGGAGCGCGGCGAGCCGCCGATCTCTATCTGAACGAGTTACCTGAACAGTGGCAGCGCGAACACGGCGTCACATACATCCCGGTTCTGTCCGATGCCCTCCCCGACGACGGGTGGACAGGACGTCAGGGACTGGTGCACCACGCGGTCATGGAAGATCTGCACGACCTGTCGGGTTACGAGGTCTATGCCTGCGGCGCACCGGCAATGATAGACGCTGCGCTGCGCGACTTCAGCGAGCGCTGCGGCCTGCCAGATGCCGCATTTCACGCCGACGCATTCACCCCTGCCGTCAAATAATGCAGTGGATCAGGGCGAATTGCGCCCGCTGGCGGCACTTTTGATCCGACCCACGGCTAGGTCCAGACTCGCACGATATTGAATGTTGGCGTCATCGACACGACCCAATCGCTCGTGCAGTTGCGCAAGCTCGTAGTGCGCGGAATAGGTGGGTTCTACGGACAGGCTGGCCTCCAGATAACTCTGCGCCTTGCCCCACAATTGCTGCTGGGCGCACAATCGTCCCAGCGTGAGCAGCAGGGTGCTGTCCTCGCGATGATCCCGCAGCCAGCGTTCGGCGCGCTCTATCTGCCGCAGTGCATCGACAGCGCCACAGTCCCCGTAAAGACTGACCAGCCCACTGTCCCATTCCTTATCCAGACTGCGCTCAATGACCGCCTGCGCCTCTTTGCACTGGCCCAGCGCGTGAAACGCTGCCGCTGCGGTGCCGGCTACCGTGGTATCCCGACGGTAGCGATCAGGCACCCGTTTCCAGTTTTCAACGAGATCGGCCGCATCGGTTTGGTGCTCGATCAGTTGCTGCCAGGCGTGGCGTCGTTCGGCATCGGCCTGTTCCGGGCTGAACACTCCGCGTTTTTCAAGTGGATCGATCAGCGCAGGCACGAGATCCCATTGTCCGATGCGCTGACGGGCACGCAGTTCGAGACGCAACGCAGCCGTATGTTTTTTGGGCAAAACCGCCAGCGCCACCAGCGCCTCTTCCGGTCGCCGTTCATCCAGCAGCATCTGCGCCCTGCTGATAACTAGCGCGGGGTCGGGCTTTTTCGGATTAATGTCGACCTGATCGAGATAGCGATCGCGCCGCTCTGACGCGCGCAACTCATGCGCGGCATGTGCCGCAATCACTGCACCCAGGTCCGCGGGCTCACCCCTGGCTACTGCACGGTTCACGGTTTTTTCCGCCCGGGCATAACGGCCGGCAAAAAACTCGCGCAGCGCTTCGACCAACGCACTGTGCGCAGATTCACGGCGTCGCGCCGCGCGGAATCGGGCGACCCGCGCCGGCAATTCGAGGGCGGTGGCAAGCAGGCGCACCAGCAGATAAAACAGCATGAACCCGAGGATCAGCAGCATCAGTGCAAAGTTCAGCGACAGTTCAACGCGCTGCCCGGGCAGCGCAAACAGCACATACCCGGTATTAAGCCGCGCCAGCAGCGTCAGTCCGGTCGCCAGCCCGCCCAATATAAATATCCAGATTAGCCAGCGCATCGCGGTCTTTTTTCAGAACTGTGAAATTGTCGCAGCATTAGCATCGCCCGCCCGAAACGGCGGCAGTGATTACGCCGGTCCTTTGGCACGGGGAAGTCGCAGCTTGCGCAAGGCCTCCAGCGTTTCCGTCAGGTCCGGCACTTCGGTTTGAACTTGTGCCGACTGCAGTTTGCGTAGCGTTTCAGCAATCGCCGCTACCGCATTGTCACGCACGTCAAAATGTTGCTCCAGCGCAGCAAGCGCTGCCCGCAGGTCGCCCTGGTAACTCTTACCGTCCTTCGACAGCAGCGCTATACGCGCCCCGAGCAGGCGCAACTTCAGATTTTCACGCAGGAAAAATACCTGCTCCGGCGCCAGCAATGCCGCATCCTGAACCCCGGAACTCTGGACGCGCACCAGTTGCCGCAGTTCCCGCCACGCTTCTCGCAGCATGCGTTCCCATTGCGGCGCATCAACAACCACTGCCGGGGCAGCAACGTCAGGACGGGCGCGGGCATCCATCGCCAGGGGCAGTTTGTCGATTCCGGTAATCGCTTCGTCTATCCGCGCGCTGGTGCCGTATAAGTCGGCCATCGGCAATGCTTTCAGGCGTTCTATATCCCTCGACAGCGTCCGCCGCAAAGCGGCATATCGCGGCTGGTCGATGCGCTGCAGCCGGGCCTCGGCATTTTCCAACGCAATCAGCGCGGCCCGCACGTTACCGGCGATCTGCAATTGCTGTCCGGCCATCAGCACGGACTGCTCAATATCGGCAACCGCCCACTCATCCCGGTTGCGCGAGAGATCCTGATGCAGCGCCTCCAGTGTCATTTGCTGGCTCTGCGATTCCGCAACCTTGGCCTCCAGCACCCCCAGCTTGACTTCGGCCTCGCGCAGTGCAATGGCGGCCTGTGCCGCTCGTACGCCAGCATCTTTGTTCTGGGTTTCCATGTCGGCCAGTCGTTTAGCCAATTCATGGCGAAGCGCATCGTCCGCGCCACGGTCCTGATACCACTGGTAACCGACTCCCCCAGCGGCCCCCAGCGCCACAAGCAGCGCCAACACTGCCAATGCGGAACCACTGGACGAGGATCCAGTGGATGCGGGGACGGTGGATGCAGGGGCGGCCGGCGCAGCGCCGATCGCTGCGCTCGACTGGGCCTCGGCCTTGCTGGTGGAATCCGCTTCTTCGCTCATGCTTTAGAGAATAACATGTGTGCGTTGCCGCTATGTTGGTTTGAACTGTTTTTCCAGGGCTGCGATCAGCCCGTCGTCGCCCGGCCCGGTTTCGATCACGTTGCTGCACCCGAGTTCCCGCGCAGCTTCGGCGATGCGCAAGTGCGGCACCAGCACTGGCGTACGCCGCAGCCAGGACTGGCCCAGCTTGCCCACCATCTCGAACAGATTACGCAACCCCTCACTGCTGGTGACGGTTACGGCATGCACTTCATTGCGCGCCCATGCCTTTAAAAGCGGGGCCGCATCCGCCCGCGGCCGCGCGCGGCGGTAACATTCCACGTATTCCACCTGGGCGCCTCGAGCAGCCAGCGTGTCGCCCAGCAGTTCACGCCCACCGTCCCCCCTGAATATAATCACGCGCTGACCGGCCACCGACTGCAAAGGCGGCAGATCCAGCAGCCGTTCACTGTCGAAACCGCGGGTAGGTGCGATCACATCGCTGATGCCAAAACGTTTGAGCTCCTTGGCGCCGCCTTTGCCGATGGTCGCCGCGCGCAGCCCGGCGGGCCAGGTGCGGCGCGCAACGATCTGACTCATTGCACGCGTTACCGCGTTGGGGCTGATGAAAATGGCAAGACTATAGGTCTCGAGCCGGTCAATTACGGTGATCAGCGGCTGGATATCGGCGGTATCGAGTATCTCCAGCACCGGAAATATGATCGGCTTGCCACCTGCAGAACGTATCCGTTCAGCCAAATCCACCGCCTGATGCGCCGGCCGCGTGACGACTATGCCGCGACCGGCCAATTTACCAGTCTGGCCATCGGCAGAATCTTTGATTTCGGTCATGGCTCTGGTGTAAGCGCCGCAAGTATGTCGGCGGCGCCGCGTGCCTTGAGGTCGGCCGCCAGCGCATTTCCCAGCGCTTCGGCATCCGTCGCGGCGCCGGCGGTTTCGCCGCGCACCACCCGCGTTCCATCAGGCGCTCCAACCAGGCCGCGCAGCCGCATATTTCCGCCGCTGATCTCTGCAAAACCGGCTAGCGGCACGTTACAACTTCCTGAAAGTGCCCGCGAAAACGCGCGTTCTGCAAGCGCACATAGCCGAGTCGGCTGATGCACCAGCGGTGCAAGCAGTTCGAGAAGGTCGCCCCGCTCTTCCCGGCATTCGATGCCCAGGGCCCCCTGACCCACCGCAGGCAGACTCTGCTCGGGAGTCAGCAGCGCCGTAATGCGATCCGTCAGGCCCAGCCGTTTCAGCCCTGCTGCCGCCAGTATGATCGCGCTGTACTCGCCGCCATCAAGCTTGCGCAATCGCGTCTGCACGTTGCCACGCAATGGTTCGATCTCCAGCAGCGGAAAACCCGCGCGCAACTGACACTCGCGGCGCAGGCTGGACGTACCCACGCGGGCGCCGGGCGGAAGTTCGGCTAATCCTGCGTACGAGTTGGCGACAAACGCATCGCGCGGATCCGCGCGCTCCAGTATTGCCGCGAGTGCGTATCCGTCCGGCAGGTGCATCGGCACATCTTTCATCGAATGCACAGCGATGTCAGCACGGCCGTCGGCCAGCGCGTCTTCCAGTTCCTTGATGAACAGACCCTTGCCGCCGATTTTGGCCAGCGAACTGGCGAGGTTGCGATCACCTGCTGTCGTCATGCCGAGTATTGACACCTCCAGCCCCGGATATAATCGTTGCAGTTCGGCCTGCACATGTCGCGCCTGCCACAGCGCCAGTGCAGACTCCCGCGTGGCAATCACCACCGAGTCAGGACGCGCCCCGATTACTTTATCTATCATGTTGATTTTATTGAATATTTATAGAATATTTGGTTGCCTGATTCTAGCATGGGCGCTGTTGCTCTCTGCGCCAGTCGCGGCACAATTGTTGGCTGTAGACGACCTGGCGCGACTCGCCGCCACTGCCCGGGCACAGCGCGCACCGATACTGATCCATTTCATGCAGCATGCCTGTCCTTACTGTGCAATCGCGCGCCGTGACTATCTGATTCCGCTGCAAACCAGTCCACGCTGGAAGGGCCACGTCCTGATCCGCGAAATTGACGTCGATCTTAGTACCGCAATGCATGATTTCAGTGGTAAAGCTACGACATATCGCGCCTTTGCGCGTAGTCATGGCGTGCGCAGCGTGCCGACACTGATCGCTTTCGATGCCGAAGGGAAACGGGTGGCGCCACCCATCGTCGGCCTGCTGGCAGACGACTTCTACCAGCTGTATATCGAACAGGCGGTGGAAGCGGGCCTGGCAAAAATGCGGGTGCGCAAGCGCTGACAGCCGGCGCTACCTTGCCAGCTCGCGCACCACATGCTGCTGGCGCCGGCTTACCGGTATGCGCTCCTCCAGCCCGGCCAGCACGATCTGCCACGGCCCTTCCCCCGATTCGGCGCCTGCCCGCTCGAAGCCGCGAATCGCGGCGCGGGCAACCAGGCAATTGCGATGCGCACGCACGAAACGCTCCTGAAACTCCTCCTCCAGCCGCGTCAATGACTCTTCGATCAGGTATTCACGGGCGGCGGTGCGCACCGTGACGTATTTAAGTTCTGCACGAAGAAATAACACGTCCTCGATCGGGATCAGGTGTACTTTTCCACGCTCCGCGGCACTCAGACAGACGCGGGGCGCCTGCTGCAGTTCGCCCAGAAACTCCATCGGCGCAACGCTTTGCGCGGCCCGTGCCAGGGCCTCCTCCAGGCGCGCCGCACGGATCGGCTTGAGCAGGTAATCGACCGCGTGCAGCTCGAACGCGCGGATGGCATAGTCATCGTAGGCCGTCGCAAAAATCACCGCCGGTGGCCGCTCCAGCTTCTGCAGGTGCTGGGCAAGTTCGATGCCGTCCATGCCGGGCATGCGCACATCCAGCAACACGACATCGACTACCCCGGTCTCCGCCACGCGCAGTGCTTCGCGACCGTTGGCGGCTTCGCCGGCAATCGTGACCGGCAGCTTGACCCCGACGTCCGCCAACAAATCGCGCATGCGGCTGCGCGCCGGCGCCTCGTCATCAACGATCAGCACGCGCAATGCCGCGCTCATGACCCCTGATCCTTCACATAGGGCATGGCTATGCGCACTTCATATAAATCCCCGCTCACCTTGGCGGTCAGCTCCGCCGCCACATCAAAATGCAGCTGCAGACGTTCGCGAATGTTGGCCAGCGCCATCTTATTGCCGGCATGACGATCACCTGACGCGTGATATGGATTCTGCAGCACGGCATACAGGCGGTCGCGCACCGCATAGATGTTGATGCTGACCATGCCGGGCTTCTCGCTCGGCTCGACACCGTGATACACGGCATTTTCCAGCAAGGGCTGCAGCGACAGCGCCGGCACCAGCGCATCCGTTGGCATGTTTTCGGTATTCCATTCCACCCGCAGCCGACTGCCCAGCCGTAATTGTTCCAGGTCCAGGTACTGGCGACAAAGCTCAATCTCGCGCGTGATCGGCGTCAGCTCCCTGTTGTCGGCCATCAGTGCGCGAAAAAGTCCCGCCAAGTCCTCGAGCGCCGCCTCGGCGCGCCGTGGCTCCTGACGCACCAGTGACAACACGGCATTGATGCTGTTGAACAGAAAATGCGGCCGGATGCGCGCCTGCAGCGCCTGCAGCCGCGCCTCGGCCAGTGCCGGCGACAGCGCACGCCCGCGCAGATCAAAATACACCAGCAGCATGGCCGTGGTCAGCGCCACCACCAACAACCAACGTGGCAAGGACTGCGCGCTGACAGAAAGCGCTTCCCGGCCGATGTAATACAGCGCGGCGGTCAGCGCCAGCTCTATAGCCAGAATGGCGAGAATTGCCGCCAGATGAGGTAGGCGGCGCAGCACGTTGCCCGTCGCCATGAGTACCAGCAGGCTCAATACCAGCAGCGGCTCGACAGCCGCGGCATTCTCGGTAAACTTCGCCGGCCAGTCGTGGATGGAAGTTGACTGCAGCAATGCTGCCAGCAGCGCAATGCTGTTCACGATCAACAGTATCCGCAGCAGAATTCCGAAATTGCGGAAGTCCGGCAGGGCACCGGTGTTGGCATTATGATTTATACTTCGCGCCATGGCAGTTTTATTCTAGCAGGCCCCACGCAAGTCCATGTCGACAAAAGACAAAACAAGAAGCGGCGCAAAACAGGGCACCACGAAACCATGGTCGGGGCGATTCAGCGAGCCGGTTGATGATCTGGTCAAGCGCTTTACTGCGTCGGTTACCTTTGATCAGCGGCTTGCGGAATTCGACATTCAGGGCTCGGTCGCCCATGCGCACATGCTGCACGCGGTCGGCATATTGTCTGCGGCCGATCTCAATGCCATCAAGAAGGGGCTGGCCGACATCGGCGAGGAAATCAGCAACGGCACTTTCCCCTGGTCGATCGATCTGGAAGATGTACACCTCAACATCGAGCGGCGCCTCACCGACATGGTCGGTGACGCCGGCAAACGTCTGCACACCGGGCGTTCGCGCAACGACCAGGTGGCGACCGACATCCGGCTGTACCTGCGCGCGGCCATTGATCATGTGCAGACACTGATCAAGGGGTTGCAGCGCGCGCTGCTAGGCCTCGCTGAAAAACATACCGATACGGTAATGCCCGGCTTCACCCACCTACAGGTGGCGCAGCCAGTATCGTTTGCCCACCACCTGCTCGCCTATGTCGAAATGCTGACCCGCGACGCACAGCGCTTCGCCGACTGCCGCAAACGCGTCAACCGGCTGCCGCTGGGTGCGGCGGCGCTGGCGGGCACATCCTTCCCGATCGACCGGCAGATGGTTGCCAAAGAACTGGGTTTTGACGGTGTTTGCGAGAATTCCCTGGATGCGGTTTCTGATCGCGATTTTGCCATCGAGTTCGTCGCCGCCGGGGCGCTGACAATGACCCACCTCTCCCGTTTCAGCGAGGAACTGATCCTGTGGATGAATCCGCGGTTCGGCTTTATCGACATCGCCGACCGCTACTGCACCGGATCGTCGATCATGCCGCAGAAGAAAAATCCCGATGTGGCGGAATTGGTGCGCGGCAAGACCGGCCGGGTCAATGGTCACCTGGTCGCGCTGCTGACCTTGATGAAAGGACAGCCGCTCGCCTATAACAAGGACAATCAGGAAGACAAGGAGCCGCTGCTCGACACTGTCGACACGCTGCTGATGAGTCTGGCTGTGTTTACCGGCATGGTCGGCGGCATTACGGTCAACGTCGATGCCATGCGCGCCGCCGCGCGCGAAGGTTATGCCACCGCAACGGATCTTGCGGATTACCTCGTAAAAAAAGGCCTGCCCTTCCGCGAAGCCCATGAAATCGTGGCCCTGGCCGTGCGTTTCGCAGAGGCGCGTGATTGCGATCTGTCCGATCTTGCATTGGACGACCTGCAGAAATTCTCGCCTCTGATCGCCAAAGATGTCTACGATGCGCTGACCCTTGAAGGCTCGATGAACAGCCGCAGCCATATCGGCGGCACCGCGCCCGCCCGGGTCAAGGCGGCCATCGCCAAGATACGCAAGGCGCTGGCCTGACCGGCCACGCTGATTCGCCGCTAGACAGCAGTTCGCGGCGCGGCGGCGCTCTCGCGTACCACGAGTTCGGTCGGCAGCTTGCAGCGCAGATCGACTGACTTGCCTGCCAGCCGCAGCAACAGGTGATTGGCGGCATAAACACCAAGATCGGTCGTGGGAAAACGCACCGTGGTCAGTGCCGGGGTCATTACTGCGGCAATCTCCATGTCGTCAAAACCGGTAATCGACACGTCACCCGGCACCGAGAGTCCCCGCACATGGCATTCCGCGATCGCGCCGATGGCCAGCACATCATTGCCGCAGATCACCGCCGTTGGCGGTTCCCGGCCAGCCATGACTTCGCGCAGGCCTTCGCGGCCCCCGGTATGCGTATAGGATTTCTCCACCATGCGTTCGGGCGCCAATGTCACGCCGCGCGCCACAAGGGCCGCGCGTACGCCGGCAAGACGTTCCTGGGCCCGCTCGTTGTGGGTGGTGATGCCGGAAATCATGGCGAACCGGCGATGCCCCAGATCAAGCAGATAATTGGTGACGCGGATCGCAGCGGCACGGTTGTCGAAGCCAACACAAGGGTGATTGCCGCTCTCGTCGAACGCCCAGGTCAACACATACGGCAGGGCATGGGCTTCGATCATCCGGTAAATATCCGGATGGTGCGTGGTACCCAGCAGTACCAGCCCGTCGACGCCGCGCTCGATCAACGCACGCGTCACACGCGCCTCGATGTCCGCATCAAATTCGTGACTGGCGAGCAGCAATACATAACCGGCGGCGTCCAGCGTGCGCTGCAGCGCGTGTATGGTGTTGGCGAAAATTGCGTTGTCGAGTGTTGGCACCACTGCGGCTATGGTGTGCGTGCGCCGGGAAGCCAGTGCGCGTGCCGCACCATGCGCAACGTAACCCAGTGTGCGGGCAGCCTGCTGCACACGCTCCAGCGTCCGCGCCTTGACCTTGTGCGGCAGGGTCAGGGCGCGCGACACCGTCGCCGTCGACACTTTGGCGAGTCGCGCGACATCGGCAAGCCGCGCCGCCTTGTTGGAACTGGCTCTCATCGGAGAAAAAAGCCGGCAACCGCCGGCTTTTTCATGATCCGTTTTCCCGGATCAGCGGTATTGCTTCGCGCTGTGCTTGCGGTACTTGGCCAACAGGCGCTGCGGCTGACGGAACGCATCGCGCCGGAACGGATCACCCAGTTCCTGCGTCAGCATCATGTTGATTACCGTCGGCTTGTTGGACCGAACTGCCCCGCGCAAAGCGTCGCCCACTTCATCCACATGATCTACCGTCAACCCCTGTGCACCCATGGCCTCGGCAACGTCCGCAAAGTTCGGATTCTGCAAATTGGTGCCGAGGAAACGGTTCTCAAAATAATCAACCTGGTTCTTTTTCTCGGCTCCCCACTGCCCGTTGTTGAACACCACGGCGATTGCCGGAATTTTTTCGCGCACACAGGTCATCACCTCGTTAAGGCTCATGCCCCAAGCGCCGTCACCAACATATGCAATCGCCGGGCGGTCCGGCCGACCGACCTTGGCACCCATCGCCGCCGGAAAGGCGTAACCGCAGTTGCCAAAGCTCATCGCGGCCAGGAAAGACGGTGCCTGCTCGAAATGCAGATAGCTGTTTGACACCGAACAGACGTTGCCAATGTCGGTCGACACCATCGCATTCTTCGGCATCGCACGCGCCAGCGCAGCCAGCGCCTGCCGCGGACCGATCCGGGTTTTGGTATTGGGAGAAACCCATTTATCGAGTTCTTCGGCCCAGGCCTTCTTCGCCTTCTGCACTTCGACCAGTCGCGACTTGTTGGGTGCAAGTTTGGTGATGCTCTTGACGCGTTCCAGCAGGGCAACGGCCGCCAGCCGCGCGTCACCGCAAATGCCCACCGTGGTTTTTTTGACCAGCCCAAGCATGCGCGAATCGGCGTCGACCTGGATAATCTTGGCGTTTTTCGGCCAGTAATCCAGGCCGTGCTGCGGCAGCGTGCCGAAGGGTCCCAGCCGCGAGCCCAGCGCCAGCACTACGTCGGCCTTGGCGATGAGGTTCATCGCCGCCTTCGAGCCCTGGTAGCCCAGAGGGCCGCAGGACAGCGGATGACTCGCCGGGAAAGAGTCGTTGTGCAAATAGGAGTTAACCACCGGTGCGGTCAGATACTCGGCCAGCGCGGCGCATTCCTTGATGCCGTTGGACATGATCACGCCGCCGCCCGAAAGTATCACCGGGAATTTGGCCTTGGCCAGCATGCGTGCCGCGGCTTCCAGTGACTCCGGACCACCCGCGGAACGTTCGAGCTTGTGCGGTTGCGGAATTTCGTAGTCGCCCTCGCCGTAAAAGTAATCGCGCGGGATGTTGACCTGCACCGGCCCGCGTTCAGCCATCGCGATATCAAACGCACGGCCGGTCAGCTCGGCGATGCGCAGCGGCGAATTGACGTGCACTTGCCACTTGGTGATTTTCGAGAATATCGGCATCTGCTCGGTTTCCTGGAAACCGCCCAGCCCCATGGACAGGCTGCCCGACTCGGGGGTGATGCAAACCACCGGCGAATGCGCCCAGTAAGCGGCAGCGATACCGGTGACGAAATTGGTGATCCCGGGGCCGTTCTGCGCAATGCACACGCCGTGTTTGCCGGTCACCCGTGAATAACCATCGGCCATGTGCGCCGCATTCTGCTCGTGCGCCACTGACAGGAAGCGGATGCCGGCCAGCGGAAACAGATCATGGGCATCCATGTAGGCCGAGCCTACGATGCCGAAAGTATCCTTGACACCCTGCGCGACCAGCGTTTCGACGAAGGCTTCGGACGGCGTCATGCGCACCTTGCCGCTGACCGCCGCCGCTTTGGCAATGCTTTTGGTATCTGCCATGGTATTCATGGAAAAGTTTCCTCCGGAGTAAGGCGTGCCGCGCAGTGACAGCGTGCACTACCGCAATGACATGGAAAATGCAGCCCCGCCGGCGGACAGTGCTGCCAGCGGCCTTGCATGATACCCCCCCCGATGATTACCTGCAAACGCTTGCACGAAGTTGTGTAACGCATTGTTTTTATTATGTTTTTTACTTATTTTTTATGACAAAACAATTGCTGCAACCCATTGTTTTGACAACGATTCTCTTGATGCGCGCAGCTCACGCTACAATCGGGCCACCGCAATTTATTGCCCCCGCCCGTCGCTACTTTCGGAGTCCAATTGAACGTCCCCGCTGATGGCCCTCGACCGCTGAGCGCGGCCGCCGATCCTGCCGCGCTCGCCACCCAATTAGAGCGCCGCATCAGCGGCGAAGTCCGCTTCGATACCGGCACCCGCGCCACTTACTCCGCCGACGCCTCCAATTACCGCCAGACCCCCATCGGCGTGGTCATCCCGCGCAACGTAGAAGACATCATCGCGACGCTGGACCTCTGCCGGGAACATGGCGTGCCCATACTGCCGCGTGGCGGCGGCACCTCGCAGAACGGCCAGTGCGTGAACGTTGCCGTCGTCATCGACACCTCGAAATACCTGAATCGCGTACTGGAAATCGATCCGGTAGCGATGACCGCACGCGTGGAACCCGGAGCGGTTTGTGATGCTCTGCGCGATGCGGCTGAACTGCACGGGCTGACCTTCGGTCCGGATCCGGCCACTCACAGCCGCTGCACGCTGGGCGGCATGATCGGTAACAACTCCTGCGGCGCTCACTCGGTGATGGCCGGCAAAACCGTAGACAACGTCGAGACTCTGGACATCCTTACCTACGACGGTCTGCGGCTGACGGTCGGTCCGACCAGCGAAGATGAGCTGGTGCGCATCATCCGCGCCGGTGGCCGCCGCGGCGAGATTTACGGCCGCCTCCGTACACTGCGTGACAAATACGCTGACCTGATCCGCACCCGTTTTCCGAAAATCAAACGTCGCGTCTCCGGCTACAACCTTGACCAGCTGCTGCCGGAAAACGGATTCAACGTTGCCCGCGCACTGGTTGGCACCGAAGGCACTTGCGTAATCACGCTGGAAGCCAAAACCCGGCTGGTGCACAGCCCGCAGCAACGGGTGCTGCTGGTGCTGGGTTTTCCCGACATTTACGCCGCCGGCGACGCGGTGCCTGAAATACTCCCGTTTAAACCCATCGCCACCGAGGGCCTCGATGAACGCATCATCGGCGGCCTGCGCGCGCGCGGGCTGCGCGGCGCCGATATTGAGCTGCTGCCGCCGGGCAACGCCTGGATCATGATCGAATTCGGCGCTGACACGGTCGACGCGGCCAATGCACAAGCGACGGCGCTGATCGCCCACTACGCCGGGAAACCGAATACCCATCAGATGGTAAAACCATCCTCCTGGCTGATCACCGATCCGGCGCTGTGCGAACGCATCTGGACCATCCGCGAAACCGCGGCCTCAGCCACCGCACTGACCATAGACCCGGACCAGCCGGATCCTATCGTCGGCTGGGAGGACGCCGCGGTGGATCCGCTGCGTCTGGGCGACTACCTGCGTGAATTCCAGGCGCTGATTGATCGCCACGGTTATGAGACATCGCTGTACGGTCACTTCGGCGACGGCTGCATACACGCGCGCATCACTTTCGATACCCGCTCTACAGCTGGCATCCAGACCTGGCGCCGCTTCCTGCGTGCAGCGGCCGAACTGGTCGTAAAATACGGCGGCTCGCTGTCAGGCGAGCACGGCGACGGCCAGGCCAAGGCCGAGTTCCTGCCGGTGATGTACGGCGAGGAGCTGATGCAGGCCTTTCGCGAATTCAAGGCGATCTGGGATCCAGATAGCCGCATGAATCCGGGCAAGGTCATTGATCCCTACCGCGCCGACGAAAACCTCAAATACGGCCCGGACTACCGGCCGCTGCGCCCCGCCACCCGGTTTGCCTTTGCCAGCCGCGAGGGCAACGGCTTCAACCGCGCCATCGAGCGTTGCGTGGGCATGGGCAAATGCCGGGCCCACGCCGGTGGCGTGATGTGTCCCAGCTATCGTGCAACGCGCGAAGAACGCTACTCGACGCGCGGTCGCGCCCGGCTGCTGGGTGAAATGCTGCGCGGCGAAACCATACGCGACGGCTGGCAGAGCGAGGAAGTGCGCGAAGCGCTGGACCTGTGCCTCGCCTGCAAGGGCTGCAAGAGCGACTGTCCGACGCACACCGACATGGCGACTTACAAAGCCGAATTCCTGCACCACCATTACCTGGGCCGGCTGCGGCCGGTACAGGCCTACACCATGGGCCTGGTCAATCGCTGGGCGCGACTGGCCGCGCTGGCACCGCGCATGGTCAACCTGCTGACGGCGACACCGGGACTGTCCACGTTGCTGAAATACGCCGGCGGTGTGGCGCGCCAGCGCACAATCCCCAAATTTGCGCGCCGTACGTTCCGGCAGTGGTTTATGCGCCGCCGCTTCGCGCCGGCGGCTGCCGCGCAACGCGGCAGGATTATCCTGTGGGCTGACACGTTCAACAATCACTTCCAGCCGGGATCGGCCGCCGCCGCGGTCGAAGTGCTGGAGGCCCTGGGTTACACGGTCTCCGTGCCCCGGCAGCATTTATGCTGCGGCCGCCCGCTCTACGACTTTGGCATGCTCGATACCGCGCGCGCCTATTTGCAGGAAGTCATGGACGCACTGGAACCCGACATCCGCGCCGGCGTGCCGGTCGTCGGGCTCGAACCCGCCTGCCTGTCGGTCTTCCGTGATGAGTTGCTGAATCTGTTCCCGGACCATGCACTGGCCAAGAAATTGAGCCAGCAAGTGCATCTGTTCAGCGACTTCCTGATGAACATCAGCGACTGGGATGCACCGCAGCTCGGCGGCGATGCGCTGGTGCACGGCCATTGCCATCAAAAAGCCGTATTCGGCATGGCCAACGAAATGGCGCTGCTGAAGCGGCTGGGCATACGCGCGCGCACCGCCGAGTCCGGCTGCTGCGGCATGGCCGGCGCCTTCGGCTTCAATCCCGGGCACTACGATGTTTCGGTGAAAGTTGGCGAAGCCGCACTATTACCCGCGGTGCGCGCCGCCGATGAACTCACGATGATCATCGCCAGCGGTTACAGCTGCCGCGAACAGATCGCACAGCTGACTGAACGCAACGCCCTGCATGTCGCAGAAGTCGTCGCGCTTGCACTGACCCGCGCGCGCGCCGCAGCCTAAATACACCATCGTGTCCGGTTTCGAAAATCTCTCGCCCTGGCTGGTCGCGTACATCGCCATCGTGATCGTCGCGGCGGGCTGGGTGCAGGGTGCGCTCGGCCTCGGCTTCCCGATGATCGCAACCCCGCTGATCGCCGCAGCCACCAACATGCAGGTTGCAGTCGTCATGGTGCTGATTCCATGCATCGCCGCGGTGCTGGTCAATATTCTGCGCAGCCCCGGATTTGTCGATGTGCTGCGGCGTTTCTGGTGGATGCCCTTTGTTGCGATGATCGGCGCGGTCATCGGCGCGCGTCTGTTCGTGCTGTATCCGGATTTTCCGTATGCCCTGCTGCTGGCCGGTGTGATCCTGTTCTACCTCAACCTCGACCGCCTCGGCCTCACACAATGGCCGCTGATGCGCAGGCACGAGAGCGCCTTCGGGCTCACCTTCGGACTGCTCGGCGGCATCAGCGAAAGCACGGCCAACATCGCCGCGCCGCCGCTGATCATCTACTACCTCGGCATCGGCCTGTCGCCGCTGCTGCTAGTGCCGGCGATGAACATTTCGTTTCTGGTCGGCAAAGTTACACAGTTTTCAACGCTGGCTGCGAGTGGCATTGCGACACCGACGATCTGGCTGATGACCTTGCCGCTGGCGGTGCTGGCCACGATCGCGTCACTGCTCGGCACGCGCATCCGCAGCCGGATTGACGGTCCGACCTACGCGCGGTGGATGCGCCGCATGCTGTTTGCAATGGCAATGATTTTGCTGGCGCAGGTCGCCTATCGCCACCTGACGACGTAACTGCGAGACGTAAAAAAGCCGGCTGAAGCCGGCTTTTTTGGGCATCCCGCAAATCAGGGTTGCAGCAGTTTTTTCAGTTCACCGTTCTGGTGCATCTCCGACACGATATCCGAACCGCCGACGAATTCACCGTTGACGTAGAGCTGGGGGATCGTCGGCCAGTTGGCGTACTGCTTGATGCCCTGGCGGATTTCCGGGTCTTCCAGCACGTTGACCGTGAACATTTCATTGACCCCACAGGCACGCAATATATTGATCGCGTTCGCCGAGAAACCGCACTGCGGAAAATCGGGTGAGCCCTTCATATAGAGCACGACTTTGTGGCTGGTGACTTGATTCTTAATGGTTTCCTGCACAGACATGGCTATAACTCCTAAACATGACGCCTAAAACTTGACCAAACTAATCGGGTATGGAGTTTAACGAGGAGGTGCAGCGGGGTCAAGAGAGCGACGCGTACTCTACGTCGCGCAATCTGGGGCGTTTTTCCCAATGTAATTGCAGGGTTTATCCACCATACCGGTCAGCCTTTTGCGTTCTCATTCCCTTGCAGTACGGCCAGTACCGCACCCGGCATCAGCGCCGCGCCAAATACTTCCAGCGCAGCCGATTCCATCAATTCCGCTTCCCAGCTAAACCAGCGGGCTACGCTGTCGGGCTTGCTGTGCTCTGCATCGCATAACGCAGGATCGGTCACCACCAGCAGTTTGCGGCAGGCGTTAGGCCGGTATTCATATACCGTGCAGGCATTATCATTGCCCAGGAACCCGCAGGCCCTGTCGGCCACCGGTTGTTGCCGCCAGGTGTTTACGCTGTAACGGCTCTGCCTTACCAGTCGCGCCACATCCAGTTTCATGCCGGCGTCACGTGCAACCTCGACCAGCAGCGCCGCCTCGTGGGGCCAGATCTCGACCGCCTCACGGCAGCAATGGCTGCAGCCCTTGCCGCACTGGATGTTTTCGCTGCCCGGGATCGTTCGCAGGTCCCGTTGCAGCACATCGTCCATGGCACTGTGCGCGCTCTGCGCGACCGAGAGCGCATCCTGATCTACGGTTTCGCGAAACCGTTGAATATGGCCGTCGTAAACGGCCTGCAGGTGCGCCTCTTTCTTCTGATCGCGTGCAGCCCTGTTTGCGGCAGCTTTGGAATCGTCGGTCATGTCACAGCATATGCGCAAAAAACTCAATCATCCAAGCGCCCGCCGCTGACGCGCGGCATGCCTGCCAGGTCAGGCGCGTTGAAAATCTCATGGAAACCCGCCCCATCGAGCAATTGCGCACACGCATCTGCCTGATCAAAACCATGTTCCAGCAACAGCCAGCTTCCTGCATGCAGATGCTGCGGCGCCTGCGCAATAATGTGGCGCAAGTCTCGCTGTCCATCGGCGCCGGCAGCCAACGCGGCGCGCGGCTCATGTCGCAGATCGCCCAGCTGCAGATGTGCATCGCCGTCCGCTACATAAGGCGGATTGGCCACGACCATGTCGTAGCGTTTGTTATCCAGTGCGGAGTACCAGTCGCTTTGCAGCAGCGTAGTGTTAGCTGCGGCCCAGCGCGACGCATTGCCGCGGGCAACTTCCAGCGCAGCACGCGACGCGTCGATCAGCGTCACCTGCGCCTGCGGTCGCTCGGCGGCAATAGTCACACCGACGCAGCCACTACCTGCACCCAGATCAAGCACACTACATGGGGCGTCGGTGTGCACACGCTGCAACGCCATTTCCACCAGCAATTCCGTCTCGGGCCGCGGAATCAGCACCGCCGGAGTCACCTCAAAATCACGACCGTAGAATTCGCGACGACCGGTAATGTAGGCCATGGGTACGCCGGCAACACGGCGCGCCAGCAGCGCTGCCATCAGCTGCGTCTGCACGGCTGTCAGTTCATCATCACCGTGCGCAAGCAGCCAGGCATCGTCGTGCTGCAACACTTCGCGCAGCAACACCCGCGCCTCGATGCGCCCAACCGCGGCCTGCGCCGCAGCCAGGCTGGTGGCTATGGTCATCGCTGCAGGCATCATGGAGTAAGATAAAAAACCAATAAAACCAACTATTTACGTAACGCCCTGCTCTTCCGCCAGCTGCGCCAGCAGTTCGGCCTGGTGCTCTGCGGCCAGCGCGTCAACGAGATCGTCGAGATCGCCATCGATGATCTGCGCAATCTTGTAGAGCGTCAGGTTGATGCGGTGATCGGTGACGCGTCCCTGCGGGAAATTGTAAGTGCGTATGCGTTCGGAACGGTCGCCGCTACCGATCAGCGATTTGCGCGTCGCCGCCGTTTTCGAATTCTGTTCGCGAATCTGCTTGTCCTTCAGCCGCGCTGCCAGCACCGACAGTGCGCGCGCCTTGTTCTTGTGCTGCGAGCGATCGTCCTGGCATTCCACCACGAGGCCGGTCGGCAGATGGGTGATGCGGATCGCCGAATCGGTCTTGTTGACGTGCTGGCCGCCGGCCCCCGACGCGCGGAAGGTATCGATGCGCATCTCCGCCGGATTGAGCACGATTTCGCTGACTGCGTCGGCTTCCGGCATCACCGCCACGGTGCACGCCGAGGTATGGATGCGCCCCTGCGTTTCAGTGACCGGTACGCGCTGCACGCGGTGGCCGCCGGATTCAAATTTCAGCTTGGAGTAGGCGCCGTCGCCGATGATTTTCACGATGATTTCGCGGTAGCCGCCGAGGTCCGACGGACTTTCCGACATAACTTCGACCTGCCAGTGCTTGCGTTCCGCATAACGCGCATACATGCGGAAAATTTCTCCCGCGAACAACGCCGACTCCTCGCCACCGGTGCCGGCGCGGACCTCAAGAAAAATGTTGCGTTCGTCATTGGGATCGCGCGGCAGCAGCAGCTTCTGCAAATCCACTTCCAGCGCATCCAGCCGCGCTCGCGTTTCGGCGACCTCGATTTCCGCAAATTCCCGCGTCGCCGGATCATTCGCCATTTCCCGCGCAGTTTTCAGATCAGCCTCGTTGCCCTGGTAACGCCGGTAGAGCTCGACCACAGACCCGAGTTCGGCATGCTCGCGCGTGAGCTTGCGATAGTTGTCCATGTTCGCCGTGATGTTCTCGGCGGTGAGCAGGCGGTTGATCTCCTCCAGCCGCATCGACAGCTGGTTGAGTTTTGCAGCAATGCTGGGCTTCATGTATGCAGGCTCTGGCCGCAATACCGGCGGCGGTTGCGCGACCTCACCGTTACTCGGGCCGCTGTATCTGGTAGAGACGGGCGATCAGCGCCGCGAGTTGATCGCGTTCATCCTGGGCAGCGTGGTTGAGTGCATGCGACGGCGGATGCATGAACTTGTTGGTCAGCGCCCGCGACAGTTCGTCCAGGACCTGCTGCGGATCTGCGCCGCGGGCAAGACGCCGCTGCGCGCGCTCGAGCTCGTGGCGGCGTGAACGCTCCGCGGTATCGCGCAGCGCGCGGATGGTCGGCACCAGCTCGCGGTTGTCGAGCCAGTGCATGAAATCGGAAACCTGGTTCTCGATGATCACTTCAGCCTGGGCCACGGCATTTACCCGCTGATCCATGCCCTCGCGCGCAATCTGCCCGAGATCGTCCACGGTGTACAGAAAAGCGTCGTCGAGCGCAGCCACTTCCGCTTCAATATCGCGCGGCACCGCCAGATCAAACAGCAACATCGGCCGGTGCTTACGTGCCTTCAGCGCGCTTTCGACCACGCCCTTGCCGACGATGGGCAGCGGACTCGCGGTGCAGCAGATGATGATGTCGTACAGCGCCAGTTGCGCGGCGATGTCATTCAGCGGGATGACATGGCCGAAAAAGCGGTCGGCCAGTTGTTGCGAACGCGCCTGGGTGCGGTTGGCAAAAGTCATGCGCCGTGGATGATGCGCGGCAAAATGTGTCGCGGCCAGATCGATCATTTCCCCGGCGCCGACCAGCAAAACGCTTTGCTCCGCAACACTCGGATAGATGCGTTCGGCCAGCCGCACTGCGGCTGCCGCCATCGATACCGTGTTGGCACCTATGTCGGTTTCACTGCGCACGGATTTCGCCACCGAGAAAGTGCGCTGGAACAGTTTGTTCAGCAGCCAGCCCAGCGTGCCGGCGGCCTCAGCGGTGCGCACCGCGTCCTTGAACTGGCCGAGGATCTGCGGCTCGCCCAGCACCATCGAATCCAGTCCGCTGGCCACGCGAAAGGCATGCTTCACCGCTCGATCCTGCGGTAGCTCGTAGAGATAGGGCGCGATCTGCGCGGGCTTCAGCTGGTGATAGCCCGCCAGCCATTCCACGGCGTGCACCGGTTCGGCAGTGGAGCAATAAACCTCGGTGCGGTTGCAGGTGGAAATGATCGCCGCTTCGCTGACCGGCCGGCGGTCAACCAGGTCACGCAATGCCTGGGCCAGTTGATCGGCGCCAAAAACCACCCGTTCGCGCACATCCAGTGGCGCGGTCTGGTGATTCAGTCCAAAGGCGAAAAGCGGCATGGGCACGGCGGCGCGCGTCGAAAAAGACCTTGTATTTTAACCGCTTACCGCCACCCCCGCCACTTGCGGACGCCCTTTACCGGCGCCCATCCGGACGATCAGGACGAGATGGCAATCATGTCAAAGTCGGCCTTGGTCGCCGAACAATGCGGGCAGGTCCAGTCGGCCGGCACATCTTCCCAGCGCGTACCCGGGTTGATGCCCTCATCGGGCAACCCCGCCGCCTCGTCATAGATGAAACCGCACAGGATGCACTGCCATGTTTTCATGCCGTGCTCCTGACTCAGCCCTGTTCGTTCTGCATGGCCTTGCCGCGGGCATAGAGCTGCAGGTTGCCGTTAAACACCTGGGCGGCGCGGCCGTCGTTGCCGCCAGAGGCCGATGCATTGTGCGGGGACACGATCACATTGGGAATATCCCACAGCGGCGAATCGGCAGGCAGCGGCTCTTTTTCAAACACATCGAGATAGGCACCGGCAATCTGCTTGTTCTGCAACGCCGCGATCAGCGCCTTTTCATCAGCCACCGCGCCGCGCGCGACATTGATGACATACGCGTGCTTCGGCATCAGCGCCAGCGTCTTGGCGTTGACCAGTTGATGCGTTTCCTTGGTGTACGGACAGGCCAGCACCAGCCAGTCGCAGCGCGGCAGCAATTCCGGCAGCTTGTCCAGTGTGTGCATCTCGTCCACCGGGTCGCCGTCCCGCTGCGGACTGCGCCGCAGGCCGATTACTTTCATGTCCATGGCCTGACAGAAGCGTGCAACCGTGGCGCCGATGGTACCGAGACCGACAACGATCACCGTCTGGCCGCGCAAATCGCGCGGCGTATCCTTGCCCCGGGCCGGATCCCAGCGCCGTTCGCGCTGGCCCGCTATCCAGCGCGGAAAACCGCGCGCCAGCATCAGCAGGCCGCAGATCGCCGTCTGCCCGACGGGTTCGCCATTGGTTCCGGCCGACGTGGTCAGCCGCACCTTGCGCTCATGCAGCGCTGGCAGGAACGGGTGCTGATCAATACCGGTGCTGGTGAAATGCACCCATTTCAAATTGGGCGCCACTTTCAGGGTGTCGCCAAAGCTGTGATAGTGGTCCGAGAAGCGGATATCGCGGGTCAGATAGGCGGCTTCGATTTTCGCGATTTCCGATGCCGGCAGCCGCTGCTTCGCGTCGTCAGGCAGATGAATGATCTGCGCCACCACACCCGCCGCATTCGCCGCGGCTTCCAGTTCGGCACCGAACTGCGCAACAAATCCCTTCGACAGCAATATACCGGTCATCCCCCTGCCCTTTCCTGCAAAGTGTTACTTCGAAAGTTGAGGTCAGTTCTTGTCCCGCTTGAACAATGCGTCGAGCTTCTGCTCGTAGGAGTGGTAATCCAGATAATCGTAAAGATCATCACGCGATTGCATCAGATCAACCACGTTTTTCTGGTGACCATCCTTGCGGATCGCTTCATACACGCGCAGCGCGGCGGCATTGGCAGCGCGCCACGCCGACAGCGGATACAGCGCCATCGCGACATTCGCGCTGGCCAGTTCCTTGACTGAAAACAGCGGCGTCTGCCCGAATTCCGTGATATTGGCGAGTATCGGCACTTTCACGGCATCGGCAAACTGCTTGTACATCGACAGTTCGGTGATGGCTTCCGGGAAAATCATGTCGGCGCCGGCCTCCACACAGGCCACGGCACGCTCGACTGCGGCCTCCAGGCCCTCCACCGCCAGCGAATCGGTACGCGCGATGATGACGAAATTGGCATCGGTCTTGGCGTCAGCCGACGCCTTGATGCGATCGACCATTTCATCCTTGCTGACTATTTCCTTGTTCGGGCGGTGTCCGCAGCGTTTCTGCATCACCTGATCTTCAATATGCATGGCCGCGGCACCGAACTTGATCAGTGACTTCACGGTGCGTGCGATGTTGAAGGCCCCGCCAAAACCTGTATCCACATCCACCAGCAGCGGCAGGCTGCTGGCATCGGTAATTCGACGGACATCGGTCAGCACGTCGTCCAGGGTGCTGATAGCCAGATCGGGTACCCCCAGCGAACCTGCGGCCACGCCGCCGCCCGACAGGTAAAGCGCCTTGAAGCCGCTACGCTCGGCCAGCCGGGCGTGGTAGGCATTAATGGCGCCGACAATCTGCAGTGGTTTTTCGGCAGCCATCGCCGCGCGGAAGCGGGCGCCGGCCGATTGCTGTGCTGTAGCTGCGGTGGAAAGACCAGTCATGGAAATCACTCCTGTATCGGGTTGGGTGGCAGCCGCGTCACCGGCCGCCGGTATGGGCTGGAATCTGGGGTGCAAGCCGGGATGCAAGGGACAGTGGCCAGGGACAGGGAGTACACAGCCTACCCCGGGCCTGCTGTCCGATATCTGGACGAAATGGGTTTCCGTACAAAAAATTGCCTGCAAAAAGATAGCACAGGGCAGGCTATTCCGCTAGGACGGACACAGTGGCATAATCCCAGTTCCCCAGTATCACGATTCGGACTAAGTCATGGCTATGGTAAAAAACTCTGACGACGACTCCGCGGGCCGGTTGACCGGCACTCAAAGCATAGAGCGCGCGCTGTTGCTGCTGCGCGAGATCGCCGCACACAACCGGGCCGGGTCGCGCCTGCTGGATCTCGCCACCCGTACCAACCTGCAACGACCCACGGTGCACCGCATGCTGAAATGCCTGGCTTACGAAGGCATGGTGCAGCAGGACTCCGAAACCCACCGTTATTTCCTCGGCCCGATGGCTTACGAACTCGGTCTGACCGCTGCCCCACGTTTCAATTTGCGCGAAATCTGCCACCCGGCGATGACGCGCATTGCCGATGCCACCGGCGATACGGTATTCCTCACCCAGCGCAGCGGCCTCGACGCCGTGTGCATAGACCGCCACGAAGGCACCTTCCCGATCAAGACCTTTACCCTGGAAGTCGGCATGCGCCGCCCGCTGGGCGTAGGCACCGGCAGCCTGGCAATACTGGCTGCGCTGCCCGAGGAAGAGTTTCGCGACATCATAACCAGCAACGAACCGCGGTTGCAGGAGCACGGCCTCTCGGGTCCCACGCTGATGTCGCAGGCGCGCAAGGCAAATAAACTGGGCTATGCAGTACGCGAAACCCCGTCACTGGCTGGTGTGCGTTCCATCGGCCAGGTTCTGCGCAATCAGAGCGGCATGCCGTTCGCCGCGCTGTCGATATCAGCCATTTCCAGCCGCATGGCCGATCGCCGCGTGCAGGAATTGTCGACGATGCTGCGCAACGAGTCGCGGCTGATTGAGCGCCAGATCGCCAACGGCATGGAAATCCGCTAAGTGCATTTCGACCAGCACAAATTTGTCCTAAAAACCGACATCCAGCCGGATTGACGCGCCCATGGGCGTGTCGCAGCGCAATTACGATACTTCGGCCCGCGGCCCCCTTGACGGCGTACGCATAGTCGATCTGTCGCGCCTAGTTGCCGGCAACATGCTGACGCAAGTGCTCGGTGATTTCGGCGCCGAAGTCATCAAGATCGAGCCGCCTGCGGGCGACACACTGCGAGCATGGAAAGTCGAACAGGTCGATACCAACTGGAAACTGTACGCGCGCAACAAGAAAAGCCTGGGCCTCGAATTGCGCAAACCTGAAGCGCGCGAACTGTTGCTGCAACTGGTGGCCAGGGCGGCGGTATTCGTCGAGAGCTTCCGCCCGGGCACGCTGGAATCCATGGGTCTGGGTCCTGACGCGCTGCTGGCGCGCAACCCGAAACTGGTCATCGTACGCATCTCGGGCTGGGGCCAGGACGGACCTTACAAGCGGCGCCCCGGCTTCGGCACACTGGTTGAAGGCATGTCCGGTTTCGCGGCGCTGAACGGATTCGAGGACCGGGAACCCGTATTGCCGCCGATGTATCTTGCCGACACTATCGCCGGATTGTACGGCGCGACCGGTGTCATGATCGCGCTGCGTGAAGTCGAACAGAATCAAGGCAAGGGACAGGTCATCGACCTGCCGCTGCTTGATCCGCTGTTCGCCGTACTGGGACCCCAGGCCGCCAATTACCGGCTGACCGGCAGGATCAAGCCGCGCACCGGCAGCCGCTCGACCAACGCCGCGCCGCGCAATGCCTATAAATGCAAGGACGGCAAGTATGTCGGTCTATCGGCTTCGATCCAGAAAATGGCCGAGCGCGTATTTGAATCCATCGGCCGCCCCGATCTGATCAACAACCCGCGCTATAAAACCAATGCCGACCGGGTGAGGCATGCTGCCGAACTCGATGCCATCATCGGCGAATTCATCGCGCAGCGCACCCAGGCTGAGAATGTCGCATTCTTCGAAAAAGCCGACGTCACCATCGGTCCAATCTACGACATTTCACAGATTGTCGAAGATCCGCATGTACTCGCACGCGAATTGATTGCTGATTACCCCGATCCGGACATGGACGCTTACCCGATGCACCATGTCGTGCCACGGCTGTCGGGCACGCCGGCGTCGATCCGCACGCCGGCACCGAAAATCGGCGAACACAACGCGGCACTGCTCTCCGAACTTGGCATTGATGCCGCGGCCTATCAAAAACTGCTGGCGGCGGGCATCGTCTGCGCCGGCGGCACGGCACCCGCCGCCGAAGAATGACCGGCGGCCTGCGTTTTAACCAATCAAACTGAAGGATTACGACATGTATCGTGAATATCCGGTGTGGCGCTCATTGATGTATGTGCCGGTCAATGTTGAAAAATACGTGGACAAGGCACACACGCGCGGCGCCGACGTCATCCAGCTGGATATAGAAGACAGCGTGCCGCCGGCCCAGAAAGCCAATGCCCGCAAACTGGTCGAGAAAAATGCGGCACGCGTGCGCCGCGGCGGCGCCGACGTGGTGGTACGCATCAACCAGCCGCTGTCGATGGCGGTGCGCGATATCGAGCATTCGGTGTGCCCCGACGTCAATGGCATCGCCGTCACCAAAGCCTCAGGCGCGGCGCACCTGCAGTTGCTTGACGAACTGGTCAGCGAGCTTGAGCAAAAGCGCGGCATGACGATCGGCCACACCAAATTCATAGTAATGATCGAAACGCCCGAGGCTTTTTTCCAGATTCGTGAAATTACCCAGGCCAGCAGCCGCACCATCGCCTGCAACATTGGCGGCGAGGACTTCGCGCTCAACAACAACATGCAACCAACCGGTGACGCGCTGTTTTATCCGAAGCAGCACATGGTTTTCGCGGCCAACGCCGCCGGCATCATGCCTCTGGGTTTTGTTGACAGCGTTGCCACCTTCGGCGACTGGGACAATTTCCGCAAAATGGTGCGCCGTTCCCGCGATTTCGGTTTCATGGGTGCCGGCTGCATACACCCCGGGCAGGTCACCATTGTCAACGAGGAATACAAACCCAGTGCTGCCGAAGTCGAGTACGCGCGCAAGGTCATCGCGCTCGACAAGGAGGCTGCAGCGGCAGGTCGCGCATCCTTCGCGCTCGACGGCAAGATGGTCGATATTCCCATCATCGTGCGCGCCGAGCGCCTGCTCAAACGCTACGCAGCCATCACAGCGCGCGAAGCAAAAACCCTGGCAGCAATGCAGGGCTGATAATTAAATCCTATAAATCAACGTGTTACGATTATCATCCGTCATCGCTTCAGCGTCCCCGCCAACATTGATTTGTTGATCGCTTTGCAATTTAATCAAACCTTCCATGCGTAACGTCTCCACCACCAGCATCACCCAGGCCGTCGTGCATTCGTTCAACGGCGCTACCGATCCGCGTTTCAAGCACTTGATCGAGCGGCTGACACATCACCTGCATGCCTTCGCCCGCGAGGTGAAGCTGACACCTGAAGAATGGAAGGCCGGCATCGATTTTCTCTACCATGCCGGCAAGATTTCGGATGAAGCGCGCAACGAATTCATTTTGACCTCCGACGTGCTTGGCCTGTCATCACTGGTCGATCTGCTGCAAAGTGGCGCCGGCGGCACAGAGCGTAGTGCGCTGGGGCCATTTCACGCCGACGGATCACCTACCCTCGCAGTTGGCACCGACATCAAGCGTGACAATGATGGTGAACCCATGCTTGTCAGCGGTTGCGTGCTCGACGCTGATGGCCATGCAGTCGCCGGAGCGCAACTCGATTTCTGGCAGGCCGCGGTCAATGGCCTGTACTGGCAGCAGGATCCGCAGCAGGACAAAAACAACCTGCGTTTCCGCATGATCACGGGGGCAGACGGTTACTACGCCTTTACCACGATCCGGCCCGCTTCTTATACCGTGCCTTATGACGGCCCGGTCGGAGACCTTCTCCGCGCCGGCGGCCGCCATGCATGGCGCCCCGCGCATTTCCATTTCATCGTCAGCGCCACCAACCATCAACCGCTGACTACTGAAGTATTTTTTGCCGATGATCCTTATATCGACGCCGATGCCGTATTCGGAGTACGCGAGTCACTGCTGGTCAATACACGCAGCAATACGGACAGTGCGCTGGCGCAACGCCATCGGCTGACCGTGCCCTTTCATAGCGTGGAGTTCGACTTCCGCTTGAGCCGCTAGGGCCCGCCTTAGAATCGAGCAGATCCCACAGCAACAACCGAGGTAATTCACGCATGCCTGCAGATCTTGAATCCCTGAAGCAATGGATTGGACGCACTGAATCGGCGATCGACTATGTCACTGTACCCGCCGTAGACCGGTTGTCGGCGACGCTTGATCGTGATGACGCTTTCCCCAAAATGGGCGATCGGTTGCCCGTTGGCTGGCACGCCATACTGTTCCCGCGTATCGTGCGTCACTCGCAGATCGGTCCCGACGGCCATCCGCTGCGCGGGGATTTCCTGCCGCCGGTGCCACTGCCCCGCCGCATGTTCGCCGGCAAACGCACGACATTCATTTCTGACTTGCTCGTCGGCGATGAAGTACATCGCGAATCGGTAATCCAGAATGTCACCATCAAGGACGGACGCAGTGGACGCATGGTCTTCGTCACCGTCAAAACCGACATCAAAAGCCCGCGCGGCATTGCAATCACCGAAGAGCAGGACATCGTCTACCGCGGCGAACCTGATAAAAACGCGCCGCCTCCTGCACCGCAACCGGCGCCGGGCAAGGCGGTGTGGTCACACCAGGTCACACCCGATCCGGTGCTGCTGTTCCGCTATTCGGCACTGACTTTCAACGGCCACCGCATTCATTACGACAAGCCCTATGTCACCGGCACCGAAGGCTATCCGGATCTGATCATGAACGGCGGGCTGACGACGCTGCTGACTTACGAACTCGCTCGCAGCCACGGCTCCACGCCGATCAAGTACATGTCTTCGCGCAACGTGCGCGCGCTGTTCGTCAACCGCACCATCACTTTCTGCGGCGAACCCAGCGCCGACAACAAGACGGCGAAACTGTGGGCGCAGGATGACACCGGCGCCGTGGCGCTATCTGCAGAAGCGGAGTTTGCCTAGAGCACCCGACAGGTTAAAACACGCGTGCGCTATCACGATTTTGGTTCAGGGCAAGGCGCGGCCCGCAGCAAATATCGAGAATATTCGCAAGGGGCGCAACGCGGCCTTGGACCAAAATCGTGATCGCCCTTTTTAAAGGATATGAGAAATGAATGATGCTTTTGGGGTTGCGGCCAGAACCGGCGCTGACTTTGTCGGCCGGCTTGCCCATATTCGCGATATGACCCGCGCCATCCTTCGCGTCAGCGCCGATTCTGACTCGCAACGCACACGCGTTTTATCCTGTCGGGTGCTCTGATGGCCGGCGGACCCCTGGAAGGCATCAAGATCATCGACATGACCTCGGTGGTCGTCGGCCCGCTGGCAACCCAGACTTTTGCCGACCATGGCGCAGACGTCATCAAGGTCGAAGCGCCGGGCGGCGACATCGTGCGATTTCTCGCCGGCCGTGGCCGCACTGCCGGCATGTCCGGTAAATACCTGCACCTCAACCGCAACAAGCGCTCGCTGGTGCTGGACATGAAAAAACCCGGCGCCTACGCCGCGCTGATGAAATTGCTGGAAACTGCCGATGTGCTGATCTGGAACATGCGGCCGCCGGCAATGAAGCGGCTGAAGCTGTCCTACGAAGACGTGTGCAAGGTCAATCCCAAGATCATTTACTGCGGCATGTTCGGTTTCGGTCAGGAAGGACGTTACCGGGATAAACCGGCCTACGATTCGATCATTCAGGGCTCCGCCGGCATTGCCGCGCTGTACCACATGGCCACCGGCGAACCGCGCTACCTGCCGATGGTGGTGGCTGACCGCACCGTGGGGCTGATCGCCGTACAGATGATCCTGATGGCGCTGCTGCACCGCGAACGCACCGGCGAAGGCCAATCGATAGAACTGCCGATGTTCGAAAACATGGTCAAGTCGGTGCTCGAAGAGCACATGTACCTGAAAACCTTTGATCCGCCGCTGGGCCCGGTCGGTGATCCGCGACTGACCGACCCGCAGGCACGGCCGCTGCCGACCAAGGACGGCTGGGTCTGCGTCTCGGCTAACACTGACGGTCAGGCCTTCGCGGTATTCGATGCCATCGGCAAACCGGAATTGAAAACCGATCCGCGCTTCAACACCGTCGCTGCGCGATTCAAGAACACCCCGGAATATTTCAGCATCCGTGCCGAAGGTCTGAAGAAGAAAACCACGGCAGAATGGATAGAAATCTTCGATCGCACCGATGTGCCGGCGATGCCATTCCAGACACTCGATCAGATCATGGAAGATCCGCATCTCAAGGACATCGGCTTTTTCGAGAAAATCGAGCACCCGACCGAAGGCAAAATCTGGAACATGAAACTGCCGAACAAGCTGTCGCGTGGCGCACGCAGAGATTTTCGCCATGCCCCGAAGATTGGCGAACAAAGCCTTGAGGTTTTGCGGGAGGCTGGTCTGTCGGAGGCGGATATCGCCGCGCTGCTGGCCAATGGCGCAACGCTGGATGGACGCCCGGAAAAAAAATGAACTGTGCCCGGGTTCGGGCATAATCTTTCGCCCGCACATTCTTGGAGATCCCCATGTTCTCGAGTTTCCGTCACAGCCTTTTGACAACCCTGCTGGTTACCGCTGCGCTAGCCGGATTGAATCCTGCGCAGGCGCAAACGGCGAATACCGAGTACACCCCGCAGGTGGGACAGTCCGGCAAGGACGTGATCTGGGTGCCGACACCGAAAAGCCTGGTTGAGAAAATGCTGAAAATGGCGGACGTCAAGCCCACCGATTACGTCATTGATCTCGGTGCCGGCGATGGCGTCACGGTGATTACCGCGGCCAAGCAGTTCGGCGTCCGTGCGTTGGGCATTGAATACAATCCGGAAATGGTCGAGTTGGCCAAACGCAATGCGCAAAATGAGGGCGTTGCCGCCCGCGCCGAATTCGTGCGCGGCGATATTTTCACCACGGATTTCAGCCAGGCCACCGTGCTGACGATGTACCTGCTGCCCTACCTGAACATGAAACTGCGGCCGACCATACTCAACATGAAACCCGGCACGCGCATCGTTTCGCACGCCTTTACGATGGAAGACTGGATGCCGGATCAAACCGACTCCACCGAGGGCCGCACGGCTTATTTGTGGATCGTTCCGGCCAAGGTCGAGGGCCGCTGGAAAATCGGTCAGAGTGAAATCGAGTTGAAACAGAAATTCCAGGCCTTCGAGGGTACGTACCGCACCAATGACACCACCTGGCGTCTGACCCATGTCAACCTGCGCGGCGACCAGATCAGTTTCACCGCCGGCACCGCGACCTACACCGGGCGCGTCACCGGCTCGATCATGCAGGGCACGATGCGTCCCCGCCCCGACGCCCAGGCTGTCGCCTGGAGCGGCGCCCTGATCAAGTAGACCGCTGCGCCGTCACTGCGTGACCGCGCGCGTATCCAGATCCACGGGCCGCAACACCCGGTACACAGGAACTTCGCTGCTCGCCGCCGCAGTCGGCGGCGAGCCCTTTTTGTCCACCGGGATCATGCCGAAAGACACAAAGCTGCTCGGCGACTCCGGTTCGAGGGCAACGGCAATTACATTGGCATTCGGCTGCGCCATCGGAAATACATAACTGCCTGCAGGAAAGCGGATTTTTTTCGCCACTACCTCGGTACTCACCCGGCTGGTAATGCGACCTTCGATATAGGTGCTGCTCGCCCGGCGGTCGGTCACCTGATAGCTCTCGACATCCAGTTCCACCGGCGCATTCAGCCGTCGCACTTCGATGCCCGAGCGCATCAGTCGCCCGGCCACGTCGTGAAACACCGGGGGCAGCACATAGGCATAAGGCCGCGCCCGGGCAATCTCGGCGGCGGCATGCAGTGAATCCGACCAGTCAACCTCAACCTCCTTCAACGCGCCACTCTGCGGATCCAGCATCATCAGTTTCTGCTTGATCACCGGATTTTTCAGCGTGACGGCCAGCAGATCCTGGTCCTGTGGATCGCGGCCGCGACGGGTGATATCCGCCCGCGCCGCGTCCACGGTATCGATCAATTGCCGGGCATTGGCCGCTGCGGTGTTGAGCAGACTGGAAATGGCGACCACGTGCGTACGCACGCGCCGGGCAAAGCCCTCGCGGCCTATGCCCACACCGCGGCTTTCAACGAGAAATGACACTGCATTCTGCAGTCCGGCGAAGTTGCGGCCGATATCCGGCGTAGTACCGCCCATGGACACCAGCAGGTTCTTCGGGTTGTAGCTGGTTGTGTAATACCAGAAGTGCGTATAGCCGACGCGCTCCACGTCGCTGCGCAGTGCCCCCAGAAATTTCTGGTCGGCCAGCGCTGTCAGCGTGGGATGCACGTTGGGATTGGTCGCATATTGCACCATCAGGTCATAGGACTGCAGGGTGCCGAACTTCTCGATCCAGCGGTTGGCGACACTGAATTCATGCGCATCAATGAACATGTGCGGGCCGTACTCCTCTACCACACGATGCAGCGCACGAGTTTCCGGCAGATCTACCTTGACGTGATCGCGGTTGATGTCGATGGTGCTGTACGGTGAGCGACGGAAATAATAGGCGCCGTCCGGATTGGCATGCGGCACGATGACGACCGTCAACTGGTCCAGCAAAGGCCGCAGGCTCCCGGTCGCCAGTTCGCGGGCCAGCACCAGCATGGCTTCTCCACCCGCCGGCTCGTTGCCGTGCTGCAAGCCGGCCATCACCACGACGGGGCGGCCGAGCTGACGCAATTCCGCCGGGGTCCTGGCGTCGGCACCAGTCAGCACCAGCGCAGGTATGGCGCGACCCTCCTGCGATTTGCCGATCATCCTCACCTGCACCACGCCGGCATGACGTCGCAACTCCTCGACAAACGCCAGCATTTCCTCGTGTGATGTGAAGTCCTGTCGCCCCGGCGTAAACCCCGGCGTGGCGTAGGCCACATGCGGGTCGGGGTAACGCTGGCGCACTTCCGCGCTTTGCTTATATGCACGCCCGGGGTCAAACTGGGCCTGCAGCGGCTGCGACTGAAATGCCGCAACCGCCAGCAGCGCCATCAGGGTGACCGTATATCGATGAATTCGCATCAGCATGTCTGCTCCGTCTTTCTACACAGCACGACCGCATTAAAGCATTCCCGCCGGCCGCCTGCATCCAGTGCCTGGGCAGCGGGCGATATAATCGCCGAACAGCCACGCACTTATTAAAAATCATTCAAGGAAATAATATGCCCATTACAGCCCGACATGCGGTAGTTATCGGCGGCGGCATCATGGGTGGCGACATAGCCACCGTCTTCGCAGCCCATGGCTGGACCGTGCACGTCATGAGCCCGTCCGTCAAAACGCGTGAGGCACTGCCCGGGCGCATCACCGCCGGACTTGCCAAGCTCGGTGCGCCGGCCGGCAACGCCGCCGCAGTAAAGTGCTATGCGGAGCTCAAAGCCATTCCGTGGGCCGGTGTCGGCATCGTCGTTGAAGCTGCGACCGAAGACCTGTCGCTGAAGCAGAAACTGTTCGCGGAAGTGGAGGCCCTGGCCAGCCCGCAGATTCCCCTGGTCAGCAACACTTCGAATTTTCCGATTGGCGACATCGCCAAAGGCCTCAAACATCCTGCGCGCGTCGCCGGACTGCATTTTTTCATGCCGGCACATCTGGTGCCGCTGGTGGAGGTGGTCAGCTCTCTGCTGACCGATCCCAAGATCGCCGAGGGCCTGGTACAGCTGCTGAAAGATCTCGACAAAGCGCCGATCTGGGTCAAAAAAGACGTGCCTGGCTTTGTTGGAAACCGCCTGCAGCACGCGATGATGCGTGAAGCTTTGTATCTGATTGCTGACGGTGTTACGGATGCCGAAGGCATCGATACTGCAGTCCGTTACGGCTTCGGCTTCCGCTTCATCGCCTGCGGACCGATGCTGCAGAAAGAGATGTCCGGCTGGGATACCCATGACCTGGTCGCGAGTGCGCTGTATCCGCACCTGCATGCGGAAAAAAATCCGCCGCAGTGGCTCAAAGACCTGGTGGCCAAGGGCCGCACCGGCATGAAAGTCAAAGCCGGCCTGTGGGACTGGGACGACGAAAAAATCAAGAAGGAAAAAGCGCGCATCGAGCGCGCGCTGCAGGCCGGTTTCGACATACTACGTGCCGACAATCAATAGGCGACCTCAATTTGAATCATGCCCCGTCAAAACCCAATCTCCTGCGCAAGATAAGTGCTTCCAGGCCGTTAGTCACCGGCCTCGTCACGTTACTGATATTGCTGGTCCTCTACGCCGCCGCTGGATTTCTGCTTGCCCCCTGGTTGCTGCAAAAGTATTTTCCGGAACTGGTGGACAGGCATCTGGGCGCCAGCGGCTCGGTATCCACGGTGCACATCAACCCATTCCGGCTGACCCTCGAGGCCACCGACCTGGTCATTGCTGAGAAAAATGATGCTCCCGCATTACAGGTCGCTCGTGTGTACGTCGACTTCGAAGCTGCCGGCCTGCTAAGCAGGACATGGACGTTTCGCGAAATCCGCATCGACAAGCCGATCATCAGCGCCAATCTGGACGCGAAATCTAGCCTGAACCTGTCGCGCCTGTTTGCTCCCAAACCAGCCAAAGCTGCGGTTGCCAAAACCAGCGGGGCAGCGGAACCGCTGCCCCAGCTATTGCTACAGCATCTGCTGGTGACGGGCGGTGACTTCAGTTTCAAAGACCATACCGTTGAACCGGTAGCCCGTGCCCAGTTCAACCCGGTCAACATCGAAATGCACGATGTCTCAACATTGTCCGAGCATCGCGGCGAGCACGTCCTTACTGCACGGCTGCCCGGTGGCGGCAGCCTGCAATGGCAGGGCAGATTCACGATGGCACCGATCGACTCCAGCGGATCAATCACGCTCAAGGACGCAAAGCTGACAACGTTGTGGAAGTTTGTGCAGGACCATCTGGCCATTGCCGAGCCAGCCGGGTCATACGACCTCGCATTGCGCTACCGCGTACGCAATAGCAAAGGCGGATATGACCTGCAGGCTGACGATCTGTCGTTGCGAATGAAAGATGTTGGATTTGCGCAAAAACGAGGCGGCCCGCCCCTGGGGAAACTCGCTACCATTGTTTTCGCAGGTGGCAGCGCAGATCTGCGCAAGCGCACGCTGGCGTTCCAGAACGTGACCCTGGGCGAGGGCACGATCAATATTGCAATCGACGAAAATGGCACGCCCGACTGGGCAATCCTGATAATCGACACGCCCGCCCGGACC
>JBBKXO010000153.1:0-2913 GCA_037969525.1 Burkholderiales bacterium
TTGCCGGTTGCGACCAGTTGCCGTTTGGCTATACATCGATCAGGGAAATCACCACGGCGCCGGCCAATTTCGAAGGCAAGGAAATAAAAATAAAAGGCAAGGTCAACAGCATTGCCAAACTGCCGCTGCTGGACCTGAAGGCCTATACGCTGCAGGATGAAACGGGCGAAATCAGCATTACGACGCTGGGCGCATTACCGGCGGTCAACGACCGGGTTGCCCTGCGCGGCACCGTCAAGAGTACGGCAATCATCGGCGGTCAGGCACTGGGTCTGCGGGTGGACGAAATCCGCCGGTTTTGAGGTTTCATCCCTGGCTGTGCGCGATGCAGCGGTAAAACTGGTTTAAAATCTGCGCCTTACGTAACCTGACCGGCGCAATCGCATGAAATCCGCAGAAATCCGCGACAAGTTTCTCCAGTATTTCAAATCCAAGGGCCACACCATCGCGGCCTCCAGCCCCCTGGTGCCGGGCAATGATCCGACGCTGCTGTTCACCAACTCCGGCATGGTGCAATTCAAGGATCTGTTTCTCGGTCAGGAGACCCGGTCCTATCAGCGCGCCACCACGTCACAGCGCTGCCTCCGAGCCGGCGGCAAGCACAACGATCTGGAGAATGTGGGTTATACCGCACGCCACCACACGTTCTTCGAAATGCTCGGCAACTTCTCCTTCGGCGATTACTTCAAGCGCGACGCCATTCAATTCGCCTGGGAACTGCTGACCTCGGTCTACAAGCTGCCCAAGGAAAAACTCTGGCTTACTGTCTACCAGACGGACGATGAGGCGTACGACATCTGGGCGAAGGAAATCGGTGTTCCCGCAGAGCGCATCGTACGCATCGGCGACAAGCCGGGCGGCGGCTCGGATAATTTCTGGCAGATGGCCGATACCGGGCCGTGCGGGCCCTGCAGCGAGATTTTTTTCGATCACGGTGACACCGTCAAGGGCGGGCCACCCGGGTCAGCGGATGCCGATGGCGATCGCTACATCGAAATCTGGAATCTGGTGTTCATGCAGTTCAACCGTGATGAGAAGGGCGTGCTGCATCCGCTGCCCAAGCCGTCGGTCGATACCGGCATGGGTCTGGAGCGCATCGCCGCGGTGATGCAGGGTGCGCATTCCAATTATGAAATCGATATCTTTCAGTCGCTGATCAAGGGTGCTGCGCGTGAAACCGGAGCCAAGGACCTGTCCAGCAACTCGCTGAAAGTGATTGCCGATCATATCCGCGCCTGTGCGTTCCTGATTGTGGATGGCGTGATCCCCGGCAACGAAGGGCGCGGTTATGTCCTGCGGCGCATCATCCGCCGCGCCATACGTCATGGTTACAAGCTGGGGCAGACCAAACCGTTTTTCCACAAAGTCGTACCCGATCTGGCGAAGGCGATGGGAGATGCCTACCCCGAACTGCCGAAAGTACAGGACCGCGTGATGCAGGTGCTCAAGCAGGAAGAGGAGCGATTTGCCGAAACGCTGGAGCACGGCATGAAAGTGCTCGAAGGCGCGCTGACGCGCGAAGACAAAATGCTCGACGGCGAAACCGTGTTCCAGCTCTACGATACCTACGGATTCCCGGTGGATCTGACCGCCGACATCGCGCGCGAGCGCGGCGTGAAAATGGACTATGCCGGTTTTGAGGCTGCGATGGAGCAACAGCGCGAACGTGCGCGTTCTGCATCCAGGTTCCAGATGGGGGCCTCGGTTGAATACCGCGGCGCCAAGACCGAGTTTCATGGTTACGACACATTGAATGTCGATGATGCGCAGATCGTTGCCATTTATCGCGAAGGCAGTGCAGTGCCCGCGATCAGCGCCGGTGAATCAGCCGTGGTGGTGCTGGATCGCACGCCGTTCTATGCCGAATCGGGCGGTCAGGCGGGGGATGGCGGAGAACTGGCAGCCGCCGGCGGCACCTTTGCCGTTGCCGATACGCTGAAAATCCAGTCCGACGTGTTCGGCCACCATGGCAAACTTAAAACCGGAACGCTCAGCGTGGGCGACCAGGTGGCGGCGCAGGTTGACGCAGTGCGCCGCGCGCGCACCATGCGCAACCACTCGGCGACTCATCTGATGCACGCTGCGCTGCGTGAAATTCTAGGTCCCCATGTGCAGCAGAAGGGCTCTCTGGTCGATGCCGACAAGACGCGTTTCGATTTTTCACATAACGAGTCGATGACCGACGAACAGATGCGCCAGGTCGAAGCCATGGTCAATGCCGAGATCCTGGACAATGCGGCGACAGCGGCACGCATCATGAAATTCGACGACGCGGTGAAACACGGCGCCATGGCGTTGTTCGGCGAGAAATACGGCGACGAAGTGCGTGTGCTCGACATCGGCAGTTCGCGCGAGCTGTGCGGCGGCACGCATGTCGCGCGCACCGGCGATATCGGTTTCTTCAAAGTGGTGTCCGAGGGCGGGGTTGCCGCCGGCATCCGCCGCATTGAGGCGACCACCGGCGATCGCGCACTGGTCTGGGTGCAGGCGCAGGAACAGAAGCTGGCCGGCGCGGCTGCCGCGCTGCGTACTTCGCCGCAGGAAGTTGGGCAGAAGATTACGCAAATCATCGACAACGTGCGCAGCCTGGAGAAGGAACTGGCGCGCCTGAAATCGAAGCTCGCATCCAGTCAGGGTGACGATCTGGCGACGCAGGCGGTCGAGGTCAAGGGCAGCAATATATTGGCCGCAGTGATTGACGGCGCGGATGCCAAGGGGCTGCGCGAAGCCATGGACAAGCTGAAGGACAAGCTCAAGAGTGCGGCCATCGTGCTGGCCGCGACTGAGGGCGGCAAGGTGACGCTGATTGCCGGCGTGACCAGTGATCTCACCGGCAAGGTCAAGGCCGGAGAACTGGTGAATCATGTGGCGCTGCAGGTCGGCGGCAAGGGCGGCGGCCGGGCCGATATGGCC
>JBBKXO010000154.1:0-8652 GCA_037969525.1 Burkholderiales bacterium
CCGGTGAGCTTGCCGCTTTCAACCGTGCACGATTTGGGCACCATGAAATTCAGGATCGGAATGCCTTCTTCGGTGGCGTCTTCCTTTTCCCACGGGCTGGCTTTCATTTCTTCGTAGCCTGAGCGCACGATGACCTTGACGTCATCGCCGCCCAGGCGTTTTGCCGAACGGCAGCAGTCCATCGCGGTGTTGCCGCCACCGAGCACGATTACACGTTTGCCGATTTTCTCAATATGGCCGAAGGACACGCTGGCCAGCCAGTCGATGCCGACATGGATGTTCTTTGCGCCTTCGGTGCGGCCCGGCACGTCGAGGTCGCGGCCGCGCGGCGCGCCGGTGCCGACCACCACCGCGTCATAACCCTGGTCGAGTATTTTTTTCAGGCTGTCAATGCGGGTGCCGGCTTTCACTTCGATATTGCCGATGCCGGTGATATAGCCGACTTCCTCGTCGATCACCGCTTCCGGCAGGCGGAAGCGCGGTACCTGCGAGCGCATGAAGCCACCGGCTTTGGGATCCGCTTCGTAAATGGTGATCTCATAACCCAGCGGTGCCAGATCTCGGGCGACGGTCAGCGAGGCCGGGCCGCCGCCGATGCAGGCGATGCGTTTGCCGTTTGTTTTTTTAGGTGCCTTGGGCAGATGCCGGGTGATGTCATTCTTGTTGTCGGCGGCGACGCGTTTCAAGCGGCAGATGGCAACCGGCTCGGGGTGCGGGCCGTCCTTGTGCGTGCTCGGCTTGCGTATTTCGACGTTGCCCTCTTCGACGCGGCCGCGGCGGCAGGCCGGTTCGCACGGTCGATCGCAGGTGCGGCCGAGAATGCCGGGAAAGACATTGGATTTCCAGTTGACCATGTAGGCATCGTCGTAACGGCCTGCGGCGATCAAGCGGATGTATTCGGGGACGGGGGTGTGAGCCGGGCAGGCCCACTGACAATCGACAACTTTATGAAAGTAATCGGGGTGCGCGATATCAGTCGGTTTCAAACAATACTCCGTTACATATTCCGCCACAGAAAGCCGCCACATCTTGTTGTTTTTATTTGTCTATTTCTGCCCCTGGCGGACTGGGCGAAAAGTGTCGCAAATGTTACGCCTTTGTTTTGGGGAAGAAAAGCCAATAGTGGTGCGATCGCACCAGTAGTGGGTGCAGATGTAGCAATGTGCATGTAGTCGCAGTCCGGTGACCTTGATTGCATAGTGGGCAAGCGCTTGGGTACAGCGAGGTGGATGGCGGACCATCGGCCCTGAGCTTGTGGGTTTACATAAGTAATTGTTTTTATTTGTATTTTTTTGAAACCCGGAAAGCTGATATTCGACACTATGCCTGCTGGCGGGTGGTCAGTGGCCGGGCTGTTCATGCCTTCTTCGGCATATACAAATCAGTAATCGAGCCTTCAGCGATCTCTGCCGCAAAGAACAGTGTCTCGGATAATGTCGGATGCGGATGTATGGTGAGGCTGATGTCGGTGGCATCCGCCCCCATTTCCAGCGCCAGCACCG
Organism: Burkholderiales bacterium; assembly: GCA_037969525.1. Lineage (GTDB taxonomy): Bacteria > Pseudomonadota > Gammaproteobacteria > Burkholderiales > SG8-41. The sequence continues at coordinate 1,503 of JBBKXO010000154.1, forward strand.
CTTCTGCGATCAGTTCGCCGGCATTGACGCCGACCATGGCCGCGCCGAGCAGACGGCGGGTGTTTTTATCGAACAGCGCTTTGGTCATGCCTTCGTCGCGGCCGGTGGCGAGTGCACGACCGCTGGCTGCCCACGGGAACACCGCCTTCTCGTAGTCGATGCCCTCTGCTTTGGCCTGGGTTTCGGTGAGACCCATCCAGGCGATTTCCGGATCGGTGTAGGCCACCGACGGAATGGTCTTGGCGTCGTAAAACGCCTTGTGGCCGGCAATGACTTCGGCGGCGATCTTGGCTTCGTGCGTGGCCTTGTGGGCGAGCATGGGTTCGCCGCAGATGTCGCCAATGGCGTAGATGTGCGCAACGCTGGTTCGCTGCTGCTTGTCGACCGTGACGTAGCCACGCTCGTTGACGGTGACTCCCGCAGCTTCCGCCTTGATATCGCGGCCATTGGGACGGCGGCCGACGGCCATCAGCGCGGCATCGAACGTATCCGTGGTCGTGCCCGCAGTACCGTCTCCATTCTGCCCCTCGAAGGTGACCTTGAGTCCGGCCTTTTGTGCTTCGATCTTCGCGACCTTGGTTTTGAGCAGGATTTTTTCATAGCGCTTCTCGATGCGCTTGGCGAGCGGGCGCACCACATCCTTGTCAGCGCCGGGGATCAGTGCATCCATCAGCTCAACGACGGTGATCTTGCTGCCCAGCGCGTCGTAGACGGTGGCCATTTCGAGGCCGATGATGCCGCCGCCGATGACCAGCAGGCGTTTGGGGACTTCAGCGAGTTTCAGGGCGCCAGTGGAATCGATGATGCGCGGATCGTCGTACGGAAACCCCGGGATTTTCGCAACTGAGGAACCGGCGGCGATGATGCAGCTTTCAAAGGCTACGGTTTTCACCCCTTCCGGTGTTTCCACGCGGATAGTGTGATCGGAAGCAAACTCGCCTCGGCCGGTGACGACTTGCACCTTGCGCTGCTTGGCGAGGCCGGTGAGGCCTTTGGTCAACTTGGTGACGACGCTGTCTTTCCAGCCACGCAGTTTGTCGATGTCGATTTTCGGTTTACCGAAAGTGATGCCGGCGTGAGCGGCTTCATCGGCCTCGGTAATGACCTTGGCCATGTGCAGCAGCGCTTTTGACGGGATGCAGCCGACATTCAGGCATACGCCGCCCAGCGTCGGATAGCGTTCGATCAACACGACTTTTTTGCCGAGGTCGGCGGCGCGGAAGGCCGCGGTATAGCCCCCGGGGCCGGCGCCCAGCACCACGACTTCGGCGTGGATGTCGGCCTTGATTCCGGATATATCCGATTTCGGCGCAGCGGCGGTTGCTGCGGGTGCGGCTGCCGATTTGGCTGCAGCGGGTGCCGCCTCTGCTGCAGGCGCTGGTTTTGACGGAGTGTCTGCTTTGGCGGGTGCCGCTTGAGTTGCGGGTGCCGGAGCCGCAGCATTATCGGCGTCTTCTTCCAGCGTCAGGATCAGCGTGCCTTTGGAGACCTTGTCGCCGGGCTTGAGGCTCAGTGACTTGACCACGCCCGCAGATGGCGCGGGGATGTCCATGGTTGCCTTGTCGGATTCCAGCGTAACCAGCGAATCTTCCTTGTTCACCGTGTCGCCGGGTTTGACCAGCACCTCGATCACCGGGATGTTCTTGAAATCACCGATATCCGGAATTTTGACTTCGACCAGTTTAGCCATTAATAAAAACCTTTACAATCAACAAGTTACGAATATTCATTATTTAGCGACGAACATGGCCATCGCCAAATACCACGTATTTCAACGAAGTCAGTCCTTCAAGTCCCACGGGTCCGCGCGCATGCAGCTTGTCGGTCGAAATGCCGATTTCGGCGCCCAGACCGAATTCGTAGCCGTCGGCGAAACGCGTAGAGGCATTGACCATCACTGAACTCGAATCGACTTCGCGCAGAAAACGTCGCGCGCGGGTGATGTCTTCGGTGACGATGGCATCAGTGTGCTGTGAGCCGTAACGCGTGATGTGCGCAATGGCCGCGTCCAGATCATCGACCACGCGAATGGAGAGGATGGCGTCCAGGTATTCGGTGTACCAGTCCTCTTCGGTCGCGGTTTTCATGCCGGGCACCAGCTTGCGTGCGGCTTCGTCGCCACGCAGTTCTATTTTTTTCTCAGCGTAAATCCTGCACAGCGGCGGTAGAATTTTTTCGGCAATGCCGCGTGCCACCAGCAGTGTTTCCATGGTGTTGCAGGTGCCCAGGCGCTGGGTCTTGGCGTTGTCGGCGATACGCAGCGCCTTGTCGATATCCGCCTTGTCATCGATGTAGACATGGCAGACCCCGTGCAGGTGCTTGATCATCGGGATGCGCGAGTCCTGCATCAGTCTCTCGATCAGGCCTTTGCCGCCGCGCGGCACGATCACATCGACGTACTCCTGCATGGTGATCAGTTCGCCCACTGCAGCGCGGTCGGCGGTCTCTATAACCTGCACTGCCGTTTCCGGCAACCCTGCGGCTTTCAGCCCCTCCTGCACACAGGCGGCGATGGCCTGATTGGAATGCAGGGCCTCCGAACCGCCGCGCAGGATGACGGCATTGCCGGATTTCAGGCACAGGCCGGCAGCGTCGGCGGTGACGTTGGGTCGTGATTCATAAATGATGCCGATGACACCCAGCGGCACCCGCATCTGACCGACCTGGATGCCGGACGGGCGGTACTTCAGCCCGCTGATTTCGCCGACCGGATCGGGCAGCGCGGCGATCTGGCGCAGGCCGTCGGCCATTGCTTCTATGGTCTGCGGTGTCAACGTCAGCCGGTCGATGGATGCGGCGTCGAGCTTTTTTGCGCGCGCGGCTTCGACGTCGCGGGCGTTTTCGTGCAACAGCACCTTGGCGGCGTGTTCCATGGCCAGCGCCATTGCAGTCAGCGCCTGGTTTTTGGCATGACTGTCGGCGACTGCCATCGCGCGCGATGCGGCGCGGGCGGCCTTGCCGATGCCGAGCATGTAGGTTTGGACATCCATGAGGGGGATTCTAGCAGGTGGTAACACGCTCGCCTTGTGCGATAGGCGGGTGATTTTTAAACCAAGAAAGGTCGCCGGGGGTAGCCCGGCGGCTAGTCACTTTCTCTTGCTTCGCCAAGAGAAAGTGACCAAAGAGAAGGCGACCCAGGTTCGCCGCCCTTCGGGTTCCCTGCGCTGCTCGCCGATTCAGGCGGCTGCCACCCAAGGTGACTTCCTTCGGGGCGCGCTACTCGCCCTTGCCTTCGGCAAGGACTCAGACAGTCCTCGCCGACAACCCCTGAACCGGCTGTGCTGCTCGGCGGCTCACATGGGGGAGCCCAGTGGTGTGCCGTGAACAGAAGTCGATAATGCAGCGACGTGGGTCGCAAACCCAGGTTATAGGGGTTAATCCCCTGTGCGCCGCCGAGCAGCGGAGTTGCACCGGGGGATGTCGGCGAGCACTGTGCGAGCGCGCGAACCTGGCCTGAAGAGATGTGCATACCCGCCCCAAGCCGGATGCAATCATCGAACGGGTGCGCGAGTTGCGCAGCCGCCCGGTGTGACGAGCAGCGCAGGGAAGTCCGAAGGACCGGCAAACCGGGGGCGACTTCTTTTGGTTACTTTTCTTGGCAAGACAAGAAAAGTAACTAGCCGCCGGGCTACCCCCGGCGAACTTGATTTTGATTTTTAAGGAAGGGAAAAACTAGAACAGTGCTGGATGCGACGCAAACGCCGCAGATGCCGACCGTCGCGCTGGTTGCGCCTTGACGGTGCCGGGATTGTTGCGGGCAAATCTCAGGGCCAGTTGCAGCAGTTCATTCCACACGTCGCCACGGACCAGGCCCTTGACCATGCGGTCGATGACTGCGGCGTGGCGCAGGGCTTCGGTGACCTGCGGCAGCGTGAAGCGCCGCAGGTTATTCTGCATTGCGCTCTGGTGCGCCGGGCCCCAGATGCGGGCCTCGCGCAGCATCATCGACGCCGGTTTGCCGGATGAAACGCCGGTGATGATCTTGCCAATGGCGCGGACTTCTTCGGCCAGCGACCACAGCACCAGTGGCGCGGCGGTGCCCTCGCCCTGCAGCCCGTCGAGCACCCGCGCGAGCCGCAGCGGATCGCCTTCGAGCATGATTTCGCCGAGGTTGAACACGTCGTAACGTGCAACATCGAGTACGGATTCACGCACCTGATCGAAAGTGATTTCGCCGGGCGGGAACAGCAGGGCCAGCTTCTGCACTTCCTGGTACGCCGCCATCAGGTTGCCTTCAACGCGATCGGCAATGAAATCCAACGTCGCCGCGTCAGCCTGCTGCTGCTGCGTATCCAGCCGCGCGGCAATCCATTGCGGCAGTGCCTTGCGCAGCACGGCCTTGGCTTCAACGGCGACTCCGCTGTTCACCAGTGTCTCGAACCACGCTGCTTTCTGCCCGCGCCAGTCGAGATCCGGCACATAGACCAGCGTTACGGTGTCGGGCGGCAGCGCCTTGCAATAGGCCTGCAAAGCTTCGCCGCCTTCCTTGCCGGGTTTGCCGGTGGGTATGCGCAGCTCCAGCAGCTTGCGCGAGGCGAACAGCGATTGCGAATTGCCGGCGAGCGCCAGCTGATTCCACTTGAAGCCGGAATCAACAGTCAGTACTTCACGTTCAGTGTAGCCATCGGCGCGCGCCTTGGCACGGATGCGATCGCTGGCCTCCAGTGCGAGCAGGGGTTCGTTGCCGAATACCGTATAGAGAGGCTGGATTTCCCGCTTGAGATGGTTGGCGAGTTGTTCGGAAGGCAGGCGCATTGAGGTTAATGCTACCGCAGAATGCGATGACTTACGACAGGCCGCTTACGCTGCCGGCTTCGGGTGCACGATTTGCAACCGACGCACCAATTGCTGCACGGCGTCGTTCTGCATGTCGCGGAACAGCAGCGCTTCCTCGGCTTCCTTGGACAGCGTTTCCTGATCACTGAACGAGAAATCGCGATTCAGTGCGATTTCGGTCAGCGGTATGGTTTCCACGGCGTTTTTATCAAGCATCCGGTAGGACATGCGGTAGCGCAACTGGTATTCGCGCACCCGTCCCCCGCCGGACAGTGACAGGATGGTTTTTTCGCGCAACTCATTGACCAGTACCAGCGTCGCCGCAGCTTCCTTCTGATTATCGACTACCCGCGTGCTGCCCCCGGCTGCGACCGTGCGCCTGAGCAGCACCGCAAACTGCGAACTGGGAGGCGCCTGCACATAAAGTGTTTCGAATGGCAGGTTGGCAGCACCGCGCAACTGGAAGCCGCAGCCGGCCAGGAGCAGCGCGCTGAGCAGGGCAGTGAGTGTTTTCATGCGGTTTCAGATTACCACGTTGACCAGGCGTCCCGGCACGATGATTATTTTTTTGACCGGCTGACCGGCGACAAATTTCTGCACGTCGGCGTGGGCCAGCACCAGCGCCTCGATCGCCGGTTTCGCGGCGTCGCGCGGCACGCGCAGGTCGCCGCGCTTCTTGCCGTTGACCTGCACCACCAGCTCGATTTCGTCTTCGATCAGCGCGGCGGCATCGGGCTCGGGCCACGGCGCGGTGAGTATGTCGTCACCGTAACCCAGGTCGCGCCACAGCTGGTGTGCGATGTGGGGGGTGATCGGCGACAGTACGCGCAGCAGGATGGCCAGCCCTTCGTGCAGCACGGTGTCGGCAACGGCCGAGTTGTCACCGCTTTTCAGCACGCCTTCCAGCGCGTTGAGGATTTTCATGGTTGCCGAGGCCACGGTATTGAACTGGTGACGACCCAGGTCATAGTTGGCTTGCTTGAGCACTGCGTGGATTTCGCGACGGGCAGTGGCGAGTGGCGCCGGCAGCGATCCGCCATGTTTAGTGGTTTTGCTGCGTTGACTGATTTCGAATCCCAGGGTCCACACGCGACGCAGGAAACGCGACGCGCCTTCGACGCCGGCATCATTCCATTCCAATGTTTGTTCGGGCGGGGCGGTGAACATCGTGAAGAAGCGCGCGATGTCCGCACCGTAATCCTCGATCAGCGCCTGCGGATCAACACCGTTGTTCTTGGATTTGGACATGGTGCCGATGCCGCCGGACTCTACCGGCAATCCGTCGGCACGCAGCACCGCGGCACCGCGGTTGCCCTTTTCGTCGACGGCAACATCGACATCCGCCGGGTTGTAATAGGTGATGCGGCCGGCCTCCGGCTTGCGGAAGTAAATTTCGTTCAACACCATACCCTGGGTCAGCAGGTTGCTGAAGGGTTCGTCGATATTGACCAGCTTCAGGTCGCGCATGACCTTGCTCCAGAAGCGCGAATAGAGCAGATGCAGGATGGCGTGTTCGATGCCGCCGATGTACTGGTCGGCGGGCAGCCAGTAGTTGACGCGTTCATCGACCATGGCGGCCGCATTGTCAGCGCAGGCGTAACGCAGGTAATACCAGGACGAATCGACGAAAGTGTCCATGGTGTCGGTCTCGCGCTTGGCCGGTTGCCCGCATTTCGGGCATGCGCAATTGACGAAATCGGCACGTTTGTTCAGCGGATTGCCACTGCCGTCGGGCACGCAGTCTTCAGGCAGCACCACCGGCAGGTCCTGGTCCGGCACCGGCACGTCGCCGCAGGTGGTGCAGTGGATGATCGGAATCGGGCAGCCCCAGTAACGCTGGCGCGAGACGCCCCAGTCTCGTAACCGATACAGCACTTGTTTTTCGCCCAGTCTTTTTGCAGCAAGGTCGGCGGCAATGGCATCAACGGCCGCGGCATACGCCAGATTGTCGTATTTGCCGGAGTCCGTGCAGACGCCATGCTCCTTGTCGGCATACCAGTCCTGCCAGGCATGGTTGGAGAAAGTCTGGCTGGCGACGTCAATGACCTGTTTGATGGGCAATCGGTATTTGTTTGCGAAATGAAAATCGCGTTCGTCATGCGCCGGCACCGCCATCACCGCGCCTTCGCCGTAACCCATCAGCACATAGTTGCCGACCCAGACTTCGATTTTTTCAGCTGACAGCGGATGCTCGACAAAGATGCCTGTCGGCATCCCCTTTTTGTCCATCGTCGCCATGTCGGCTTCCATCACCGAACCGCTTTTGCATTCGGCAATGAATGCCGCGAGCTTGGGATTGTCCCGCGCGGCACGCGTGGCCAGCGGATGCTCGGTGGCAACGGCGACGAAGGTGACGCCCATGATGGTGTCGGCG
>JBBKXO010000155.1:0-21030 GCA_037969525.1 Burkholderiales bacterium
GTACAGGCGCTGCCGCTGCTGTGCTGCGGCACTTGAAATGAACCCCAGCCGCCCTGATCTGCAAATCACCTTTTATGTTCACCGAATGCCGGAGTAAAGATGTCTGAAACCACAAACAAAGAAACCCTGGGCTTCCAGGCGGAAGTCAAACAACTGCTGAAACTGATGATTCACTCCTTGTACAGCAACAAGGAAATTTTCCTGCGGGAACTGATATCGAATGCATCCGACGCCTGCGACAAGCTGCGTTTCGAGGCGCTGACTGACGGGGGGTTGCTGGAGAGCGACACCGAATTGCAGATCAGTGTCGCCTTTGATCCCAATGCGCGCACCGTGACCGTTTCCGATAACGGCATCGGCATGTCACGTCAGGAAGTCATCGACAATGTCGGCACCATTGCCCGTTCGGGCACCCGTGAATTCCTCGATAAACTCACGGGCGATGCGGCCAAGGACGCACACCTGATCGGTCAGTTCGGGGTAGGGTTTTATTCATCCTTTGTTGTTGCCGACAGGGTAACGCTGGTGACACGCCGTGCCGGGTTGACTGCAGAACATGGCGTGCGCTGGGAATCGGACGGCAGCGGCGAATACACCCTGGAAATAGTGGAAAAAACCGGCAGGGGCACCGAAGTCACGCTGCACCTGCGTGAGGGGGAGGACGAGTTTGCTGACGGCACGCGGCTGCGCGGCATTTTGCGCAAATATTCGGACCACATCACGTTGCCGATCCGCATGAAGGTGGAGGAATGGGACAAGGATTCTGGAAAATACCGCACCACCGGCAAGGATGAAACCGTCAACCAGGCGAGTGCGCTGTGGGCGCGGCCGAAAAGCGAAGTGACCGACGAGCAATACACCGAGTTTTACAAGCACGTGGCACATGACTTCGAGGCACCGCTGACCTGGTCACACAACAAGGTGGAGGGGCGCAAGGAGTATACCCAGCTGCTCTACATACCGGCGCGCGCTCCGTTTGACCTGTGGGATCGCGAACAGCGGCGCGGCATCAAACTCTATGTGCGCCGCGTCTTCATCATGGATGATGCCGAACACCTGATGCCGCATTACCTGCGTTTCGTGCGTGGTGTCATTGATTCCAACGATCTGCCGTTGAATGTGTCGCGGGAAATCCTGCAGGAATCGAAGGACATAGAAACCATACGCGCAGCATCGGTCAAGCGCGTGCTGTCCATGGTCGAGGATCTCGCCGAAAACCACAAGGACAAGTTTGCAACGTTCTGGCAGGAGTTCGGTCGCGTGTTCAAGGAGGGTGTGGGTGAAGACCAGTCCAATCGGGAACGCATAGCCAAGCTGCTGCGATTTGCCTCGACGCAGAAAGACAGCGACGAGGAAATTGTTTCTCTGGCGGAATACGTGGCGCGGATGAAGCCGGAGCAGGAGTCGATTTATTACGTCACCGCGGATTCCTTTACTGCAGCCAAATCCAGTCCGCACCTGGAAGTGTTACGCAAGAAGGGTGTCGAAGTCCTGTTGATGGGTGAGCGCGTCGACGAATGGATGATGTCGTTTCTGACCGAATTCGAAGGTAAAAAACTGCAGTCGGTGGCCAAGGGTGCCCTGGATCTGGGCAAGCTCGAAGACGAAGCCGAGAAACAGGCTCAGGAGCAGGAAGCTGCCGAGCACAAGGAGCTGATAGAGCGCATCAAGAAGTCGCTGGGTGAGCGGGTCAAGGAGGTGCGGGTGACGCTGCGGTTGACGGAATCACCGGCCTGCCTGGTCGCCGATGAGCATGACATGACGGCCAATCTGCAACGCATGCTGAAGGCAGCCGGACAGAAAGTGCCATTGGCACAGCCCATACTCGAAATCAACACCCGCCATCCGCTGGTGCAAAGGCTGCAGGCAGAGACCGACGAGTCGCGTTTCGGCGACCTGGCTGCGGTGCTGTTCGACCAGTCGCTGCTGGCCGAGGGTGGTCAGCTGGAAGATCCGGCCGGATTTGTCAAACGACTCAATCAGCTGATGCTGGCGATGGGCGGGCAATAAGACGGGGGGTCAGAGCCGCAAACCCACGTTGAAAGATGCCGCGTAGCCACCGCTGTGTGCGACGAGCGCAGCCATCAGTTGTGCACCACCCCGGCGGTAAATTCCGTCCATTCCGTTGCGCACGCGGCCCCGGTCGTCGCGCCCTGTATATGGGGGGCGCGTCATGACCCTGTCGGTGACTGCATCATCAAAGTAGATTTGCGACGTGAATTCGCTCACGCTGCGCGTCATGGCTTTTGCCCGCACCTTGAAATGGACATGCACCGCGCGACCGGGATACCAGCCGGGATAGATGGTCATGAACCGCACCTCGCCATGCGCATCGGTTAATTGCTGGCCACGCAGGAAACGGGCGGCAGGTGCCTCCCGTGTGCCGGAATACTGGCCGGTGGCGTCGCAATGCCAGACATCGACGAGCGCGCCGGTGAGCGTTGCGCAACCGGAGCTTTGTACTTCTGAAATACGCAGTGACAGTGTCAGCGGTATACCCGGCCGTGGCACACCGTTGACTGTATCGGCGCGTATGTCACTCCGGAGCAGTCTCTCGTCGACGAAAAATGGACCTTCAGTCTGCTCGGGGGTAGTCACACAAACAGGTACGGGTTGTGCTGCTGCAGGCGCCTGGAGGAAGCCGCTACCGGCGGTGCCGAGCAGGATCAAAGTCTGGCGGCGACGCAGGGCATGTCCGGCATCATGGGGGTCATTGTTCACCACAGGGCTCCCATCAAGGTTTGCAGAATGTGCATGATCAACGGCCCTTCGGAAGCACGTCAAGTTAGCGCTGCCTATGATCACGTAGTTAACGTTAAATAATTCAGCCAAGCCATTGAAAATATGGTTTAATCCATTCGAGATGTTGGGAGGTTTTGCGCTGATGTTGATCCGCGCACATAATTCAAATAGTCGGCAGCATCTGAATCAATCCGTGGTGAATCATGATGACCAAGACATTGCAGGAAGTGGGGCTCAAATCGTCTGATCCGGAAGACGCGGATGTAGCCTACCGCCGGCTGGAGGTTAAGCAGCGAGGCAACACCCGTTTCCAAGAACTGGAAGAATTAATCCGGATTATCGAGACCCGGTCAGTAACGCCGGTTTTCCAGCCGATCCTGGCATTCGGGACCGGCGAAATCCTGGCGTTTGAGGGGCTGATCCGCGGCCCGGAAACCAGCCTGTTGCATACCCCCACAAAACTGTTTGATGCGGCTGCCAATGCCGGTCTGTTGACCGAATTGAACATGTTATGTGCGCGGAAGGTCGTCCGGCAGTTCTCCCGACTGGGGCTGAAACGCCAACTGTTTCTCAATGTCACGCCCCAGACCGTACTGGAGGTCCGTGACCACGCACAGCGTATTACGCAGTTCATCAAGGATTGCGGTCTGGATATCGCTCAGGTCACGATTGAACTCACCGAAAACCAGTACATATCGGACCGCTCGATTTTCCGCAAAGCACTGATGCTGTTTCGCGAGGCTGGCTTTCGGGTGGCGCTGGACGATCTGGGTGAAGGGTTTTCCAGTTTGCGGCTGTGGTCGGAGTTGCAGCCGGATTTCGTCAAGATCGACATGCACTTTGTCCAGGGCGTTAGTGAGGATTCGATTAAATATCATTTTCTCAAGTCGATGCAGCATATCGCCGAAGGATGCGGCTCATCCCTGGTGGCGGAAGGGGTGGAGACTGTTGCCGACTTCTGCATACTGCGCGACCTCGGCATCAGCAATGCGCAAGGCTTCCTGATCGGACGGGCGGCGAAGCAACCCAGCAATATGATTCCCGAACAGGTTGCGAATCTGATGGGTTCAGGCAGCGCATCGCTGTTTAATGGCCTTGCACCACAGCACTGAGGCAAACCGGGCCAGTGTCGGTATTGGCGGCGGGTGCGTAGCGGCATGACCATCTGCAAATGAAAAAGGCCCGTTTCCGGGCCTTTTGTTTTTTTGTGGGGGCACTCAGGATTTTTTGCGGTTCTTTGCCAGCCAGCCGTCAACCAGCGCGACAGTTTCATCGATCACCGGCAAATGCATGCCTTTTTGTGCCGCGACGGTCTGAACCAGGCGGTCAACGCGTTCGATGTTCGGTGCGCCATTGGCCAGCGCCCGTGCAGCAGAAGACGGACTGCCCAGCGACAGTGCAGCCTCGGCATATTTCTCGAAGGGCACCAGATCCTTTTCCTGGGCGCCCAGCGCCACGCACAGTTTGACCACCCAGTTGTAGACTGCGCGCGAGGCTTCGAGGTCGCTGTGTACGGCTTCCTTGATCGGCCGCATCGCGTCCTTTTGCACGCAGCGATAGTTGCCGGCCATCAGCATGGCCCATTTAGCGAGCGGCACGAATACAGATTCATGCGTCTTCAGTTTCACCGGCAACTCGATCTTCTGGCCGTCGCCCGGATCAAAGCGTATGGCCTGTATGTCGGCTTCGAGCTGGCGCAGGATGGCAGTGTGCGCGTCGGAATCGAATCGCGCCGACTTGAAATTGGAGGGCAGTCGCACTTGCAGCACGTTGACTTTTTCTTCCGGTGGACGGAAGGCCTGCGGGTCGGGGCTGCACAACGTCAGCGTTTTCGGATCAAAGCTGTCCCATACCGCGGCGTCGGTATAGCAGTCGCGGCAGCCGTCGGCATCAAGGCCGGGAATGCGTTTCAGGTAGGGCAGCGGCGGCATGTTCATGATGGACATGCAGGGCACGCGGGACTTGGCCACGGCATCCAGCAGTTCGCGTACACCGGGCGAACGGTATTGCGGTTCCTGCATGGCCAGCACGATCAGGTCATAGTCCGAGGGGTTGGCCGAATCGGGGCCGCCGGCGGATAATTTGCCGGGAAGATGCAGCGAATTGATTTCAACCAGGCCTGCGCGTCCCTTGACCGGCGTGCGCACGATGGCGCCTTCCGTGTTGAACAATTCGGCTTCGGCGGGCAGGCAGATCATCTTGACAGTGTGGCCCGCGAGCAGCAGCTTGGTTGCCAGCAGGGAACCGTAAGAAGCTCCGAGAATCAGGATTTTATAAGTGCGCATGCAAAACGTTCCTCAATTGGAATGGCTGGATGAAGGGGGGGCGGATGATTATTGTGCTTGTGGCCCTCGCGCCATGTTAGTCAATTCGCCGGATGCGTGCAATGACAAATCATCATATGAAAAGGCGGATAACAATACATTTTGCACAGCACAATTCTTTAGATGCCGCTTGATGTAACCAGTCGGCGATGCGCATCACTCTGCTTCATCATGATTCTTTAAATTAGCTGAAGGTTGTGCCAGAACAAATCGCGGCATCGCAGCATTTTGGCTGCGATGCCCGACGTGCCGGTGTCAGGGACATGAGTCCGCAAATTTCCGACTTACTTGCCTTGCCTCTGCGGCGGGCGTTTCTGCATGAAGGCGGCAATGCCTTCGGCGGCATCGGCGGTCATCATGTTGAACACCATGGTTTCAGTGGCCAGCTTATAGGCTGCGCCGAGGACAACGCATGGTATAGACCGCGGGCCGGTTGAGCGTCAGGCTGGTGACGCAGCCGTCATTGCTGCGCAGCCGGGCGGCAATTTCTGCTATCGTGGAAGCGTCCGGGCACTCAGGGCCGGGTGAGGAGCATAGGTGCGCAGATGGCGATGACGGGCGAAACCATATTGTTTGGCGCAGTGTTGTTCCTGCTGCTGGCTGCCGTCATTCTGATGCTGGTGATGGTGGTGCAGTTGCGCGCCATGCGCCGTGAAGTCGAAGCTACACGGACACAACTGGCGAAGATGGATTGGGGCGCCATGTTGCTGAACGGAGTGCAGCAGCTCAAGCACGCAACAGCGGCTCTCGAACAGATCGACAAGCGACTGCAGAAACTGGAGGCGCTGGAGAAGGTGCGGATTTCTCATATTGATCTGCGGCAAGGCACTTAAACTCCGCTGCCCGCCTGCAAAACCTAAAAAAGGCGGCCTGAGGGCCGCCTTTTTTTTGATCTTGCGTATCGTTAGGGGTTGACGATCCGGTTTCGCAATACCATGGCCGGCTGTTCGAATGCGCATTCAATGACGTCGCCCGGCTTCAGATACAAGGATTCGGCGTTGGGCTTGCCTACCGCAACGCCGCCCGGAGCACCGGTGGAAAACATGTCGCCCGGTTGCAGGTCGAGCAATCGCGAAAAATGCTCAATAATGTCCGGCAGTTTCCAGATCTGGTCACTGGTATTGACGCGCATCCGCTGTTCGCCATTGACGCTGCAGGTGACCCAGAGATTGTAGGGATCGGGTATCTCATCCATGGTGATGATGCAGGGGCCCAGCGGGCCGAAGGACGGTGCGTTCTTGGAAGTCCAGAAGCGCGAGCCCGAGGCGACTTCCCGTTTTTGCGTATCACGGCAGGTCAGGTCGTTGAGGATGGTAATGCCGGCGATGCAGCTGAACGCATCCTTGCCCTTGACGCCGTGGGCGCGTTTGCCGAGGACAAACACCAGCTCAGGTTCATAGTCGAGGCGGGATACGGTGGCGGGGCGCGGCACATCGGCGCCATGGCCGGTCAGACAGGAGTTCAGTTTGACGAATCCGGTGGGCTCGCCGGGCATTTCCTTGATCAGGTCATTGCGCTTCAGTTCTTCGAGGTGGGTGCGGTAGTTCTTGCCGACGCAGAGGAATTTGTCGGCATCCGGGATCGGCGGCAGATAGCGCACATCGGCATCGGGCGCCAGTGCATCCTTGGGCAATCCGGCTGCATTGTTGCCGGCATGTTCCAGTACAGCGCGTGCCCGCGCAAGGCCGGCCTCACCCAGGGCGAGCAGGCCTTTCATGGATGCCGGGATCAGCGATTTGCCGTCGTTGAGCGCGCGTTCACCGGCCACAAGGTCGAGCATCCTGCCATCGAGCTGGGCGCCGATGCGCACGTTGTCAGGGGAGGAGGAAAGGGTATAGGTGGCGAGTCGCATTGCATCATCCTTCGTCAAAAAAACAACGGCGCGATAAACGCGCCGTTGAGGGTGGTAACGGTCGAAGTTCCTATTTTACGTTGACGACTGCTGTTTTTTCTAGTGTTTTGAAGCGGAGGCCCCCGCTGTTTTCAGCTGATCAGAGTTTCGACAGATGGTCGTATACCAGCGACTTTGCGACTTTGCGCGTGAATTCCATGAACTCCTGTGCAACTACGGGCAATTGCTTGCCAACCGGATAGGCAAAAACCCAGTTGTGTTCTATCGGAAATCCCTCGACGTCGAGTACCGCCAGCTGCTCATGTGTAACATCCAGTCCGAGCGTATAACGCGACATGATGGATACGCCGAGCCCGGCGATGATGGCCTGTTTGATGGCTTCGTTGGTGGAGAGCTCCATGCGTATTTTCGGTTCACAGCCTTGTGACTCAAATGCCTGTCGCGCAATGGCCCGGGTGCCGGAACCCGGTTCGCGCATCAGGAAGGGTTCGGCCGCAAAGCGTGCAAAGGGGATGTTTTTTTGTCCGGCGAGTGGATGATTCGCATGGGCGTAAGGCACCATCGGGTTTGGCAGTATGACCTGGGTTACCAGATTCCGGTCATGCGGCGGGCTGGCAAAAATATAAAGGTCGTCGAGATTTCTGGCCATTCGTTCCATCAGTATGTCGCTGTTGTGGATCTGCAGTGCGACTTCAATGTTTGGATGCTGCTTGACGAACTCTGCCAGTACCCTCGGTGCGAAGTACTTGCCGGGAGTGCTGACCGCGAGTTGCAGTCGTCCGGCTTCCAGCCCACGTAAATTGGAGAGGGTGTGTTCAACGCCGTCGAGCGTGCCGAAAATGTCGGCGCATGCAGCGTGCAGTACCCGGCCCGCCTCGGTGAGGTGGATGTTCTTGCCAATCTGTTCTATCAGCGGCAGGCCAACGGTTTCCGCAAGTTTCTTCATTTGTACGGAAACCGTGGGCTGCGCCATGTACAGCGCCTCCGCAGCCTTGGTGAAGCTGCCAAGTCGGGCAACAGTGTCGAATACCCCCAGTTGCACGAGCGTGCCGTGCTTGAGATAGCGGCGGATTTTGGTTTGTGGCATGTCAGTCCTTTTGTTGCAAGCATACGTCCAATACACCGCCTGGATCAGCAGGGCGGCGCAACTTTCACCTCGGACGGACAGGCCACAATCGGCCATAAAAAAGACCTTGCCCGTTCAGGCAAAGGTCTCGCTTACAACAATATGACCAACAAGGTCATGATTTGTTGCCAACGCAGCCGGAAACCGCATGGGTTCCGAAATGACGACTACGTTGATGCGGCTTACACCGCAAAAGCTACTCCCCTTTGGAGGGAAACCGTGCGTTAAGCACGAGCGGGCGGATTAAATCACATGATGGTTGCCATGACAAGTTGTGATGGCGCCGGTTGAAATTCGGGCAGGAGCGTTGAATTCTTGATGGTTTCAATTGAATAACTCAATTTACATTTGCGGCCATTGCATTGAGAATGCGAACCAGCGTTGACATCAACGCGGGCAGCCGGCAGGCAATAGGATGACTGTTCGGTTGCGGCTTTGGCCAGGGGAGTAGCTTTAGCGGCGTCAGTTGATCGCGCCGCACGCGATGTTGCCGTCAATACGGGGTGTTCTCCCCGGTGACATCGGTAGCCGGAAGGCTGCGAGCGAGACCGGGTTTCGGGGTGTGCATGCAGGCCATGATGCGCGCCATTTGATCTCGTATCTCGTAATCGCCCTTCTGGGAGTGAACGTGGAAATATTGTCTGCTGAGTTTTTATCGGCCCTGGTGGCCATCATCATCATCGACCTGGTACTGGCGGGTGACAACGCAATCGTCATTGCGCTCGCCGCCCGCAGCCTGCCGCCGGAGCAGCGCAGAAAAGCCGTTATGTGGGGGACGTGCGGCGCAATCGTGGTGCGCACCGCAATGACACTGGTGGTCGTTTGGCTGCTCAAGATTCCAGGGCTCATGCTGCTCGGCGGCGCGCTGCTGGTGTGGATCGCCTACAAGCTGCTCGCCGATAACAACAATGGCGGCCATGAGGTCAGCGCTGCCAGCGGTTTCTGGGGCGCGATGAAGACTATCGTGGTGGCTGATGCGGTGATGGGGCTCGATAACGTCCTCGCTGTTGCCGGTGCTGCGCACGGCAATTTCCTGCTCGTTGTGATCGGTTTGTTGATCAGTATTCCCATCGTGATCTGGGGCAGCCAGTTGATTTTGAAGTATGTCGAACGCTATCCGGCCATCGTTTATATCGGCGGCGCGGTGCTGGCCTGGACCGCGGCAAAGATGATGGTCAGCGAGCCCCTGGTCAAGGGTTATCTCGAAAACCAGGCGATGCTCGGCGGACTGGTTTACATCGTTGTCATGGGCGGCGTGTTGGGCGCGGGTTTCTGGGTCAACCATGCCCGCGTGCGTGCCCTCGTCGCGGGTTATGTCATCGATGCGAGCGAAGTGGTGGACGACAGGTCGGTAAACGCTGGCGTGTCCGGAGGAGGGGTGATGGCAATGAAAATTTTGCTGCCGGTGGATGGATCGGCCAATTCACTTAACGCGGTCAGGCATGTGATCAACCGTTTTGCCGACAAATCGGCGATCGAAGTGCATCTGCTGCATGTGCGCTCGCCGCTTTCACAATATATTGCGCGCTTTATCAGTCGCCGTGACATCGAGGGCTACCATCGGGAGGAGGCCGTGAAGGCGCTGACACCGGCGCTCGAACTGCTGAACCAGGCCGGAGTGCCGCATGTTGATCACGTCGAGTTTGGTGACAAAGCGGAAACCATCAATCGGTTGGCTGAGCGGCTTGAAGTCGATCAGATCATCATGGGGACCGCCCGTAAAAACTCCATAACCCGCATTCTCGAAGATTCGGTGACTGGCAATGTGCTGGAAGTTGCACGGGTTCCGGTGGTTGTGGTTACTGGACCGTCGGTGTCCAAAGTCGAGAGAATCGGTGTGCCGGCGGGCATTGCGGTGGCAATCGCGTACCTGCTGGTTGCGGTGTATTGAGCGGCCGTCACAATCAGCAAGGGGTTTTTCGGATGCATATCGATATTCCTGTCATTAGGAAAAATCATGATTGATCCGGAAAACCTTTGCCGCCCGGTTGTTTCTAACGGGCAGGACAGGGCGATACGCCGGAGATTGATTTCGGTGAGCAGGTAAAAAGGGTCAATGGTGCAGAGCATGTGCCTGATCCGTTTTTAACAGCAGGCCGCGAGGCTGATGCTGACGATTCACTCACAATAGGAGATGGAATCATGCAAAGGATACTGGTGCCTGTCGATGGTTCGGAGAATGCCCTTGCCGCTGTGCGTCAGGCAGCGGCGCATGATGTCGGTGATGGCGCAAAGGAGGTGCATCTCCTTTTTGTGGGCAGCTCATGGTTTCAGCTCGTGCCCCGGCACGTAGCGATTCGTGAGCGCCGGAAATTTCGCGACGCAGAGGCTGAGCAGGCGTTTGCTCCGGTGCGTGATCTGCTGGACCGGCTCGGAGTGAGGCACGCGGAGCACATCGAGACCGGCGACAAAGCGGCTGCGATTCACCGGGTTGCGCAGCGTGTGCAGGCAAGCAGTATTCTTATGGGCGTCGCCCGCAAGGTATCGCTCACCCGGCTGCTTGAAAATCTGGTCATCAGCACTCTGAAGAAGACCGCAAAAATGCCGGTGCAGATTGTTGCCGGAAAATCAATATCGACACTGGAGAAATGCGGTGTGCCTGTTGGAGTGGGTGCGGCGGCAGCAATGCTGATGGTTGCGGTTGAGTGAATCAATGGCCATTGCAGCAAACCCCGCCGGATCCCGCGGGGTTTTTGCCCGCGCCTAGAATTTGGGCTTGCGGGCCGCCTTCTTGTAGCCTTTGACACCATCCAGTATTTCTTTCTTTGCTTCTTCGGGGCCGACCCAACCGGAAATCTTGACCCACTTGCCCGGCTCAAGATCCTTGTAATGCTCGAAGAAGTGGGCGATTTGCGCGAGTGTGCCCTGCGTAAGGTCGTCTGGCGACTGGATCTTGGCGTATAACGGCGTCAGCTTGTCGATGGGCACGGCGAGTATCTTGGTGTCGTCGCCGGCTTCGTCCTCCATGTTCAGCATGCCCACCGGCCGGCAACGCACCACCACCCCGGTAATCAGCGGCACCGGTGACAGCACCAGCACGTCCACCGGATCGCCGTCGCCCGACAGCGTGTGCGGCACATAGCCGTAATTACACGGATAGCGCATGGCGGTGGACATGAAACGGTCGACGAACATGGCGCCCGTGGTTTTCTCCATCTCGTATTTGATGGGTTCGGCGTGCATCGGGATTTCAATGATGACATTGAAATCATTGGGCACATCGAATCCCGAGTTGACGCGGTCCAGATTCACGGTTTTGTCCCTGCAAGAAGTTGAGCGCATTATAGCGCCGGCTGCCTCAGCTGCAGGAGGCGCATGCTAGGATCACGGTACTGTCCAACTTCATACTATCGCGGAGCATTTCATGAAACTGTATATCACCCCCACCTCCGGCAACGCTTGGAAAGTCCGCCTGCTGTTGTCCATGCTCAAAAAGGATTACGAAACAATCTCGCTCGATACCAAGAAGGGCGAGCACAAGGCGCCGGAATTTCTGAAGCTCAATCCACGCGGCCAGGTGCCCGTACTGGAGGATGGCGACCAGGTGTTCTGGGATTCCACCGCGTGCCTGGTCTACCTGGCACGAAAATATGGCGGCGAGCAGTGGCTGCCGACCGACGCGGCAGGCATGGCTCAAGTCCAGCAATGGCTGGCACTTTCGAATAATGAACTGCACTACGGGCTGCAATGGGCGCGCGGAGTCAAGATCGGCATCCGCAGCATCGGCAGCTATGATGAGTATGCAACTTATGGCCGCAACGGGCTGGCAGTGCTTGAGGGCCGGCTCAAAAAAAATGACTGGCTGGCGTGCGGCCGGCCGACGATCGCCGATCTGGCGTGCTACTGCTACACCGCTGTTTCACCCGAAGGCGGTCTGCCGCACGACACCTGTCCCGGTGTTGCCGCCTGGGTCAAACGCGTCGAAGCGCTGCCGGGATGGATTAAACGTGTCTGATGCTGGTCTCGTCGCGTATTTAAACATCTGGTTTGCACGATAAGACTGCCGTGGCCAGTACATTCCGCTACGGGCACGCCGGCGTTGCTGACTGGCAGTCAGCGGCGGAGTCCTGCCTGTCGCAACTTGGAACTGGTGACGGCAACCTGGGTTTTCTTTATGTCAGCGACCACTTTGCTGATGTGCTGTCGCAGATTCATGAGCATTTTGTAGCAAAGACCGGAATAAATCACTGGGTGGGTACGGTGGGCATCGGCGTCTGCGCCACCGGTACCGAATACTTCGACGAGCCCGCGATTGTGGCGATGGTAGGTGAATTTCCGGCAGACAGCTTCCGGGTTTTCGGTGCGGTTGGGGATGTTACGGCGGCGGATCTGCGGTGCGGTGATGTGCCGGCGAGCATTGCCGTCGTGCACGGCAATCCACTGGGCGGCGACATCGACCAGCAGATACGGCTGCTGGCGAAACGCACAGAAAGCGGATTCCTGATCGGTGGCCTGGCGAGTTCGCGCCGGGGCAACCAGCTGCTGGCGAACCGGGTGGAGCGGGGCGGATTGTCCGGTGTGGCATTTACGGATGCAGTGACGGTGGCAACGCGGCTGACCCAGGGTTGTGCGCCCATCGGCGTTG
The DNA here is from genome assembly GCA_037969525.1 of Burkholderiales bacterium. Taxonomy (GTDB): domain Bacteria; phylum Pseudomonadota; class Gammaproteobacteria; order Burkholderiales; family SG8-41. The sequence continues at coordinate 12,630 of JBBKXO010000155.1, forward strand.
CGCACCAGATTACCGGCGCCCAGCACAATATTGTTGTCGAGCTCGACGGGCGTCCCGCACTGGAGGTGCTGCGCGCGGATGCCGGCATTACTGCGAATGAGGAACTGGCACACCTCAGCGGGCAGATTTTCATCGGTTTGTCGGTTCCTGGCAGCGACACTGGTGACTACGTGGTGCGCAACCTGATTGGCATCGACCCCGGCAACAATCTGATCGCCATCGGCGACATGGCACGCAAGGGGCAGCGTTTGCAGTTCTGCCGGCGCGATCACGACACCGCGCGCAGTGACATGACCCGCATGCTCGACAGCATACGCGAGGGGCTGTACACCACGCCGCGCGGGGCGCTGTACTACTCGTGCCTGGGTCGCGGCGGCGCACTGCTCGGCGGGGACTCGGAGGAACTGCGCATGATCCAGTCCGCGCTGGGGGATGTGCCGCTGGTGGGTTTTTTCGGCAATGGCGAAATTTCTCACGACAGGCTCTATGGTTATACTGGTGTCCTGATGCTGTTCCTCTGACAGCCTGACCGGAGTATTAATGATTGGCGCGCGCATACTCACTGAACTCAGTCTGACCTGGCTCGATATTGCGGCCTGTCTGTTTTTCCTGTTTTCGTGGGCCGGCTACAACATTTTTGCCGAATGGCGCGCCAAGTCGGTGCCCAGCCTGCACAACACCATGGACGGTTATCGTCGGCAATGGATGGTATGCATGATCGGGCGCGATAACCGCATGGTCGACGTCAACATCATGCGCACCCTGACGCGCAGCTCGCAGTTTTTCGCCTCGACCACGATGCTGGTGCTGGGCGCGCTGATCGCGCTGCTGGGCTACGTGCAGCAGGCGATGGACGTGGTGTCGGGCCTGCCGTTCACCATCAAAGCCTCGCAGCGGTTGCTTGAAATCAAGATCGTGCTGATGGTGCTCATTTTCGTCTACTCGTTTTTCAAGTTCTCCTGGTCGATACGCCAGCTGGGTTTCTGTTCCACGCTGATCGGGGCGGCGCCGAAAATGCCCAAGGACAACCACGAGCAATATGCCGCTGAAATCAACCGCATCGCCCTGGTGACTTCCTACGCAGGCACCAATTACAACGACGGCCTGCGCGCCTATTATTTTGCGCTGGCGGCGATGACCTGGTTTCTGCATCCCTATCTGATGCTGATTGCCACGGCCTGGGTGGTGTATGTGCTCTACCACCGCGAGTTCGAATCGCGCACGCTGTATGCGCTGACCGGCAGCGATACCTCTACGCGGATCAAGACCTGACCCGCGGTGACGTCGGTGAGCACGGCAGGAAACGCTAGCGCTTCCCCGCTGCTTGCGGGTTGATCAGATTGATCGGCTGGCCTGCCGCATACGCCAGTAATTGATCGACGCCGCCGCCGTACACCTGTTCATAGCTGCCGGATTCGCTGTAGCCGAGGTGCGGTGAACATAACGCGTTGGGCAGCCTGAGCAACGGGTGATTGGCATCGACGACAGGCTCTTCTTCATATACATCGACGGCGGCGAAGCCGGGGCGGCCTTCCTGGAGTGCCGCAACCAGCGCACCGTCCTCGATGATGGGTGCGCGGCTGGTATTGACCAGCAGGGCAGTGGTTTTCATGCGCGCAAGATCAGCAGCGGTAATGATGCCGCGCGTGTTGTTGTTCGATTTGATGTGCAGGCTGATGATGTCGCATTGCTCGAAGAAGGCTACACGGCTGGCTGCGGCTTCAAAGCCCTCGGCTTTTGCCTTGGCGAGCGAACTTTCGCGGCCCCAGCACACAACCTTCATGCCGAAGGCCTTGCCGACGCGGGCGACGCCGCTGCCGATGTGACCGAACGAATAAATCCCGAGCGTATGACCGTAGAGCCGTGTGCCGATGGTGGAATGCCAGTGTCCCTGCTTGAATCGCTCGACTTCAAAGGGCAGGTGGCGCATCGAGGCGAGGATCAGCGCCCATGCCAGCTCGCCCGTAGTGGTGTAGCGGCTTTTGCTGTCGTGGCCGCCCGCCGATACGAGTATGCCCAGATCGGTGCACGCTTTGACATCCAGGTGATCGACATTGCGTCCGGTCTGGCTGATGAATTTCAGTTGCGGCAGTTGTTCGAGAGTGCTGCGGGTGACGGTGACGCGCTGTTGCGTGAGCAGCAGCGCGTCGCAGCCCTGCACCTGCTCAACCACGCGTCCAGGATCAATGTAAGCGTCGTTGTAGATGCGCACTTCGTGGCCTTGCAGGCGCGGGTAGGCGCTCGTCTTGCGCAGCGCGTCGGCGTAGTCGTGAATGACGGCAATTTTCATGGTGTGCAGCGATGGTTTATAACAAGCATGGGCCGGGTCAGGCAAGCCCGCGGCTAATTCCGGTGAACAGGCTACAGGTCGAAGTGCAAAAAAACGGCCGGGGGAATCCCGGCCGTTTTCAGTGGTGCGCGATGACCGGTGATTACAGCAGCGGCACGATCAGCAGTGCCACGATGTTGATGATCTTGATCAGCGGGTTGATCGCGGGGCCGGCGGTGTCCTTGTAGGGGTCGCCCACGGTGTCGCCGGTGACCGCTGCCTTATGGGCTTCGGAACCCTTGCCGCCGTGGTTGCCGTCCTCGATGTATTTCTTGGCGTTGTCCCAGGCGCCGCCGCCGGTACACATGGAAATGGCGACGAACAGGCCGGTGACTATGGTACCCATCAGCATGCCGCCCAGCGCCTGGACGCCGGCGTCCTTGCCCATGAGCATGCCAACGATCAACGCTACGGCAACAGGCGCCAGCACCGGCAGCAATGAAGGCACGATCATTTCCTTGATTGCGGCACGGGTCAGCATGTCCACCGCGCGCGAATAATCGGGCTTGGCGGTGCCTTCCATGATGCCGGGGATTTCCTTGAACTGGCGGCGTACTTCCACAACCACCGATCCCGCGGCACGGCCTACGGCTTCCATTGCCATGGCACCGAACAGGTAGGGAATCATGCCGCCGGCGAAGAGACCGATGATGACCGCCGGGTTCGACAGGTCAAACGTGATGATGCGGCCAGTTTCCTCGATCTTGTGCGTGTAATCGGCGAACAGTACCAGTGCGGCCAGACCAGCGGAGCCGATGGCATAACCCTTGGTCACCGCCTTGGTGGTGTTGCCAACGGCGTCCAGCGGGTCAGTTACCGCGCGCACTTCCTTGGGCATGTCCGACATTTCGGCGATGCCGCCGGCGTTGTCGGTAATCGGGCCGTAGGCATCGAGCGCGACTATGATGCCGGCCATCGACAGCATGGATGTCGCGGCGATGGCGATGCCATAGAGGCCGCCCAGCGTGTAAGACACATAGATCGCCACGCAAACCGCCATTACCGGCCACGCGGTGGAGCGCATCGACACGCCGAGTCCGGCGATAATGTTGGTGCCGTGCCCGGTGGTTGATGCGGCGGCGACGTGCTGCACCGGGGCGTATTCGGTGCCGGTGTAGTACTCGGTGATCCAAACCAGGAAGGCGGTTAGTGCGAGTCCGACGATGGACGCGCCGTAGAGCTTCATCACCGACAGATTGGGATAGTGCTCGGTGATGTTGCCGAGCATCCAGCTGGTGATCGGGTAGAACGCGATCAGCGCCAGCACACCCGCAACGATCAGGCCGCGATAGAGCGCGCCCATGATGTTCTTGCCGTCAGAGGTTTTGACGAAAAAAGCGCCGATGATGGAGGCGATGATGGCAAAGCCGCCCAGCACCAGCGGGTACATCACGGCACCCTGCACGATTTCCGGTTTTGGCAGCATCAGTGCGGCCAGCACCATGGTGGCGATGATGGTGACGGCGTAGGTTTCAAACAGATCGGCGGCCATGCCTGCGCAGTCGCCAACGTTGTCACCGACGTTGTCGGCGATTACCGCGGGGTTGCGCGGATCATCTTCAGGAATGCCGGCTTCGACCTTGCCGACCAGATCAGCGCCGACGTCGGCGCCCTTGGTAAAGATGCCTCCGCCCAGACGCGCGAAAATTGAAATCAGCGACGAGCCGAAAGCCAGTCCGATCAGCGGCTTGATGATGTCATTCATTGTGGCGCCGGCGGCTGCAGTGCCGGTCAGGTACCAGAAAAACAGCACGGTGCCGAGCAATCCCAGGCCGACAACCAGCATGCCGGTGATGGCGCCGCCGCGGAAAGCGATGTCGAGCGCAGGGTTGATGCCATGGCGTGCGGCCTCGGCAGTGCGCACATTGGCGCGCACCGAAACATTCATGCCGATGTAGCCGGCGAGTCCCGATAATATGGCGCCGACGGCGAAGGCTGCAGCGGTAGTCCCGCCGAGCGCGATCCAGATCAATACAAACAGTACCGCGCCGACGATGGCGATGGTGGTGTACTGGCGATTCAAATAGGCCTGCGCACCAGCCTGAATCGCCGCAGCGATTTCGCGCATGCGGTCATTGCCGGTGGGTTGCGCGACGATCCAGCGGATCGACAGGCCGCCATAGACTAGCGCGGCGATGGCGCAGACCAGCGCAAAAATCAAACCATTGGTCATAAATACTCCTAAACTATTGTTTTAATTTAATATTTTTACTTTCGGCCTGGGGCCGGGCCGCGCTAGGGTGCCTTTATTTGCGATTTAGCGCAAGACCTGCTTCGCTTCAAGTGTGTCCTTGACCCTTGCATTCAGTACCCGGCTGCAGCCGAAAATCCGCATTAAATTGAGCTCCGCGATCAACCGAACCTGGCCCGATGACCGCGTTCACGTACAACTTGGGAGAGTATCAATCTGGCGGAGCCGGCATTATAAAACCCTCAGCCCCCCGTCCGCACCTGCAACAACCGGCAGGCGCGTACCCACCTCATGGCTGAATCCGGAATGCGGACTTCAATTTGCGGCGCACCGGTCGCATTTTCAGTTGTACGTGTACGGGCAGTCCATCCTTGAACGGTGGCCAGGCCTCGCCCCGGATCAGCGGCGTAAAGTAGGTGCGGGCGCTGGCAGTCAGGCGCCAGCCGTCGGCCGTGAGAAAGGCGCGTGGCAGTCGCTTCTCGCGGTTCATGATGCCGGCCAGTGCGCCGGGCGTGACGCGCCAGCGGTAGGGTAGGTCACTGCTGCGTACTATCACCGGCATAACGTCGGTCCTGCCCTGCAGGGCATAGGCAACGGCTGCGCGGCCGACAGCATAGGCCTGCGTGACATCGGTTTGCGAAGCCAGATGGCGCGCTGCGCGCTGCACGTAGTCGAGTACGCTCCAGTGCACCTTGACCTGCAGCGACTGACGCACCATCGCCGCGATCAGCGGTGCGACGCCGCCCAGTTGTTCGTGGCCGGGAATACCGTTGCAGCCGGCCTGCGTCAGCCTGCGCCCATTGCCCAGTTTGAGACCTTCAGCGACTGCGATGGCGCACCAGCCGTGCCGGTCTATGCGTGCGCGCACTGCGGCCAGAAAACGCCGGTGCTCGAAAGGGATTTCCGGAACCAGCAGCAGCAGGGGGCCGTCGTCACCGGCAGGCCGCGCCAGACCGCAGGCGGCAGCGATCCAGCCGGTATAGCGGCCCATGACTTCCATGACAAAGACCTTGGTTGAACTGTGCGCCATCGATGCCAGGTCGGCCATGGCTTCGCGCATGCTGGTGGCGACAAACTTGGCAACGGAACCGAAGCCGGGGCTGGAATCCGAATGCACGATATCGTTGTCAATGGTCTTGGGTACTGCGATTGCAGTGACCGGCCAGCCCAAACGGGGCAGGATCTGTGCAATCAGGTGGGCGGTTTCGGCCGAGCCGTTGCCGCCGTTGTAGAAAAAATAACCGATGTTGTGGGCGCGAAAGACTTCAATCAACCGCTCATATTGTGCGCGACCCTGGGGCAGCGGCGACAGGTCAAAACGGCACGAACCAAAAGCGCCGCCGGGCGTGTGCATCAGTGCGCGAATGGCTAGCGCAGATTCTGCAGAGGTGTCGACCAGATCTTCGTTCAGCGCCCCGAGTATGCCGTTGCGTGCTGCGTAGACCCGGCCGATGCGTGCGCGGTGCTTACGTGCGGTTTCAATCACGCCGCAGGCGGTTGCATTGATGGTGGCGGTGACGCCGCCGGACTGGGCGTAGAGGGCGTTGTGTGCGGTCACGGGCAGTACTGCAGTGTAGGGTGATCTGCCTGCAGGCGCAGCGTGGCGCTCACGCATTCGGCGAAGTCGTCGAAATCATCGCTCATGACGCAGCAGTTTCTGATGGATCCTATGCGCGGCTTATGACTCGAGTGCTGCAAAAATCTTGTCGCGGATATGTTCAACCGAGCCGCGGCCGTAGATGTTCACGTATTGCGGCGCCCGCGGGTCACCGCTGGTGCCCCAGCTCAGATAGTAATTGATCAGCGGCTTGGTCTGCTCGTGGTAGGTCGCAATGCGTTTTTTTACCGTTTCTTCATTGTCGTCCGAGCGCTGTACCAGCGGTTCTCCGGTGACGTCGTCCTGGTCGGGTACGCGTGGCGGATTGAATTCAATATGGTACGAACGGCCCGACGACGGATGCACGCGTCGTCCGATCATGCGTTTGAGTATTTCGTCGTCGGCGACCTCGATCTCGACCACGAAGTTGATGTCGATGTCGGCGCGCCGCAGCGCTTCCGCCTGCGGCAGGGTGCGCGGGAATCCGTCCATGATGACACCCTGGGCGCAATCCGCGGCCTTGATGCGTTCCTTGACCAGTTCGATGACCACCGGATCGGGTACCAGTGCGCCGCGCTCCATGTACGAACGCACTTCATTGCCGAGCTTCGAATTGCTTTTCATCGCCGCGCGCAGCATGTCGCCCGTGGATATCTGCGGGATCTTGTAGCGTTCGATAAGGAACTGGGCTTGCGTGCCTTTGCCCGCGCCGGGCAGGCCGAGGAGGAGTATGCGCATGGGTTGCGAAGGTGCGTCGCTTGGTGACAGGGGTTGAGAGTATAGCCGGGCGGCTGCGGCGCAGCAAAATCAGCCTCAATTCAAGCGCTTGAGCCGCGTTTCAGCGCGCGATCAGCCGGCGCAACCGCCGTAGATCGGCCGGGGTGTCAACGCCGGGATGCGGCGCGGCGGCGCTGATGGCGACGCTGATGCGGTAGCCGTGCGCCAGAGCGCGTAATTGTTCGAGGGCTTCAAAGGTTTCGATGGCCGCGGGTTTGAGCCGGCTGTAGTCGCGCAGGAAGCTGCAGCGATAGGCGTAGATGCCGAGATGGCGCAGCGCGGGCAGCGCCGGCGGCAGTGTGCGGATGCCGCGCGAAAATAATACGGGCGAAAACGCGTCGCGCGCCCAGGGAATCGGGGCGCGGCTGAAGTAGAGCGCATGCCCCTTGGCATCCAGCACTACCTTGACTACGTTGGGATTGGCCATGTCGCGCGCATCGCGGATGCGGCAGGCTGCGGTGGCGATCGCAGCATCCCGATGCGCGGCAAGATTCTCAGCAACCCTGCGGATCAGCGCGGGCGCGATCAGTGGCTCATCGCCCTGCACATTGACGACGATGTGCCGGGCGCCCAGGCGCAGTTTTGCGGCGACCTCGGCCAGACGATCGGTGCCGGTGGCGTGATTGCGGCGCGTCATCAGGGCGCGGAATCCGTGATCTTCAACTGCAGTGGCAATGCGTTGATCATCCGTGGCGACGATGATCTGCGCGGCGCCGCTTTTTGCCGCGCGTTCGGCGACGCGCACCACCATCGGTTTGCCGCCGATGTCAGCCAGCGGTTTGCCGGGAAATCGCGACGAGGCGTAGCGGGCGGGGATGACGACGGTGAATTTCACCGCTTCACAGCTCTTCTTCAGGCGGTACTTTGCGTGCGTCTTCTTCCAGCATCACCGGGATGCCGTCCTGCACCGGATAGCCGAGACGGCAGGGTTTGCAGACCAGTTCACCCTGCGCCTTGCGGTACAGGAGCGGGCCCTTGCAGATCGGGCAGACCAGTATGTCGAGCAGCTTTTCATCCATGATGGCGGGCCTTATTGAGCCGGGCGATGATCAATTCACCCAGCCGGGGATCGGGTTCGGCGGTGATGGCCAGCGCCCAATGGCGTCTGGTCGCGAAAGGCTCGCATTTTACCGCATCCTTCTGCGTCATTACGACGGCGTCGGCGTCGGGAAAATCGACATCCTGTGGCCGGTAGGTGTGATGGTCCGGAAATTCGTGGGTGACGCAATCCATGCCCAGCTGCTGCAGGTGATCGAAAAACCGCTGCGGGTTGCCGATGCCGGCGACTGCATGGACGCGTTGATTTTGAAATTGCGCGGCATCGGCGGTGTGATCCGCATTCAGCAGCTTGCGGAATTCGTTGCCGGTGAAGCGCATGGTCATGGCCTGCGGGAACTCGGGAAGGATGCCGCTGGTGTCATCGCCATTGATCACCACGGCATCAACTGAGGCCAGGCGCGTAGCCGGTTCGCGCAGCGGCCCCGCAGGCAGCGGCCAGCGGTTGCCC